>CAYUUJ010000242.1:0-4521 GCA_964447845.1 uncultured Anaerolineaceae bacterium | reverse complement strand
GAGAAATATGGCCTCGATTTGATCGTGCCGGAAATGCGCGAACGAATGGAAGAGCAGGACCTGCTCGAATATGCGGGTCAATTCGACGGCACGCTGTGCGGCGATGACAGATATACGGCGCGCGTGTTGGAAGCTTGCGTACCGCGCTTAAAGGTCATATCCAAGTGGGGGACCGGGGTCGATTCGATCGACGCTGCAGCCTGCTCCCGGTTAAGGGTCCGCCTCTGCCGGACGCCGGACGCGTTCACCGCGCCGGTGGCTGACAGTGTGATGGGTTACATCCTGGCTTTTGCGCGCCGCCAACCCTGGATGGACAGGGAAATGAAGGCCGGCAAATGGGAAAAGCTCCCGGGACCTTCGCTCAGCGAGTCGACGCTGGGAGTGATCGGCGTGGGTGCGATCGGCAAGGCACTGACACAGCGCGCGCGCGCCTTCGGTATGAAGGTGCTGGGGAACGATATTATCGAGATCGATCCCACTTTCCTCGCCGAAACAAACCTGGAGATGACTACTCTCCCCTCTCTGCTCTCCGATTCCGATTTTGTCTCAGTCAACTGTGACCTGAATGCCACCAGCCGTCACCTGATGAATTCCGATACCCTGGCGCTGATGAAGCCGTCCGCCGTCCTGATCAACACCGCCCGCGGCCCGCTCGTGGACGAAGAGGCACTGGTCGCTGCGTTACAGAAAGGCCAGATCGCCGGCGCGGCGTTGGATGTTTTCGAACACGAACCTCTGCCTTTGGAAAGTCCGCTGCTCAAGATGGACAACGTACTGCTCGCGCCGCATAACTCCAATTCCAGCCCATCCGCCTGGGAACGGGTGCATTGGAATACAATCAAGAACCTGGTCGAAGGACTGGGGATAGAATATAAGGGCTAGTACACGGATTTCACGGATTACACGGAAAAAGTCTTAACTGTACGGAAGGGGGGGCATGGGAATGAAGACTAAATTTGAAGGTAAGCATTCAGAATTAACAGGAAAAATTCTCGGAGCATTTTTTCAACTGCACAAAGAAATGGGATTTGGCTTTTCGGAGAGAGTCTATCAAGCTTCACTTGCGATCCTTTTGGAAGAATACGGTGTATTTGCCGAACAGCAAAAGCCGATTCAGATCTATTTTCATGGGAAAATTGTTGGTAATTACATTGCTGATATGGTTATAAATAACGTGGTTTTGCTTGAGCTCAAGTCCCTTGAAAGGTTGATCCCTGCGCATGACGCTCAAATGTTGAACTATCTTAAGGCAACCGAGATCGAAGTCGGGCTATTGCTTAATTTTGGCCATCAAGCTGAATTCCACCGCAAGATCTACGACAATCCACGCAAAGGCTCACTCACCTGGACGAAGATTCCATAAAAAATGATCCTGTCCGTGTTGTCCGTGTCTTCCGTGTACAATAATGGACCCATCCTATGACTAAAACAATTCTCATCACTGGCGCGGGCGGCGGTATAGGCCGCGCCTGTATCCACCACTTTGCTGCTAAAGGCTGGCGCGTCATCGGCGTGGACCGAGAGGACTTCGGCGACGCGTTTCCTGAGAACGGACATTTCATTCAGGCTGATATTTCCCATCCTGATTCCGCCGAACAGATTTTTCAGCAGGCAGTCAATTTTCATCCCACATTGGATGTCCTCGTAAACAACGCTGCGGTGCAGGTGGCGAAACCGCTCATAGAGACTACCGTGGATGAATGGGATGCGGTCATGGCTTCTAACCTGCGTTCGGTATTTCTGTTCGTTAAACTAGCGCATCCGTTGATGAAGGCGCACGGCGGCGCGATCGTCAATGTCTCGTCCGTGCATGCCATTCAAACCTCCGCCAACATCGCCGCCTACGCCGCCTCCAAGGGCGGACTGCTGGCTCTGACGCGCGCCATGGCAATCGAGTTCGCGCCCGATAACATCCGTGTCAACGCCATCCTGCCCGGCGCGGTGGACACTCCCATGCTGCGCGCAGGGCTGAAGCGCGGCCACGCCGGCCAGGGTGATGTGCAGGAACGCCTCGACAACCTGGCCCGCAAGACGGTTAGTGGCCGCGTCGGGAAGCCGGAAGAGATCGCCCACGCCATCTACTTCCTGGCCGATGATGAGCAATCCTCTTTCATGACCGGCCAGGCGCTGGTGGTGGACGGGGGCGCGACGGCGCGATTAAGCACCGAGTAGGGGCGGACCCACGTGTCCGCCCGATGATCATTTCAGCCAGATGCGACAATCTATTAAAACCATCCTCCCCGATTCCGCCTGGAATCTATTACGCAATACTTACGATTCGCTGCGGCGGCTGCCCGAACTCCCGGCAGCATATCTGCATCCCTGGCGGCGCGAGAGCATCCGCCGCCTGGCCGCGCTGAAGGATATTCACAAAGGACAGCGCGCCTTCATCATCGGCAACGGCCCCAGCCTCAAGCAAACCGATCTCTCCAAACTCAATGCCGAATTTACATTCGGGATGAACCGCATCTATCTGATGTTTCCCGAGCTGGGCTTCACCACTTCATATCTTTGTGTGGTGAATGACCTTGTCATCGAACAAACCGCAGCCGACCTGAGTGTGCTAAACATTCCCAAATTCCTCGCCTGGCGCTCCCGCCACCACTTCGCCAACCTCCAACCGTCAACCGTCAACCTCCAACCGTCAACCGTCAACCTTCCAACGTTTCTGTACACGAGCTATACGTCACCCCGCTTTTCACCCGACGTACGCGGCCGCGTCTGGGAAGGCGCCACGGTCACCAATGTCGCTTTGCAGCTCGCCTTTCACATGGGATTTCAGCAGGTCATCCTGATCGGTGTGGACCATAACTACAGCACGGCAGGCAAGCCCAACACCACGGTCACTTCCCAGGGGGATGACCCCAATCACTTCTCGCCTGCTTATTTCGGCAAGGGATTCCGCTGGCAGTTGCCCGATCTCGAAACCTCCGAGCTCGGCTACGCCAGGATGCGCGAGGGGTATCGCAGTGCAGGACGCGAGGTGCTCGACGCGACCGTTGACGGTAAACTGACGGTATTCCCCAAAGTGGACTACAATTCCCTCTTCTGACAATTAAGTTTTACGACCTACGATTTACGACTTACGATTTACGACTTACGACTTACGTTTTACGACCTACGTTTTACTAATTACGCCATATACTTACTGACTACTGTATTCATCATTCCGCCTTCTGCCTTCTGCATTTATGTCTACCTCGCCTCCTTCTCACTCCCGCGCCTGGCTGCTCGCCCTCATTCTTCTCCTCGGCCTCGGCCTGACCCTGCGCCTGCTCGATAGTACCGATCCACCGCTCGACTTTCACTCTTCCCGTCAATTGCGTAATTCATTGGTTGCGCGGCATATTTACTTTCGTATGCTTCCAAACGCCGATCCACAAACTCTGGAACAGACAGCCTCCTTTTATCGGGCGGTGGGGCAGTATGAGCCTCCCGTGATCGAGTCGCTGATAGCCGTCTCCTATCTCGCGACCGGCGGCGAAAATTTTTCCGCCCCGCGCATCTGGCAGTCGCTATTCTGGCTGCTGGCTGGGGTTGCGCTCTTCGACCTTGCGCGTCGGGCGGTCTCGACCTGGGCTGCGCTGGCCGCCCTGGCTTTTTATCTCGTCCTGCCGTTCGCAGTACAGGCCAGCCGCAGTTTTCAACCCGATCCGTTGATGACCTCGGCTTTTATCGTTGGAATTTATTTTCTATATCGTTGGTCCGAGCAGCAGACCTGGAAATGGGCAGCCCTGGCCGGCCTGTTTCTTGGTTTGGCGACTCTGGTAAAGATCGTGATTGTGTTTTTGGTGGCCGGTGCAGCCATTGCGGTCGTGTTATTCACGCTCGGCAGAAATTTCTGGAGATCGAAACAGGTATGGTCGATGGCCGCGCTGATGGTCATTCCTGCGTTCATGTATTATGTCTTTCTGAATTCAAGCCGTTCGAGTGAATATTTTGTCAACTGGTCCGCGGCCATGGTGAAGCTCCTCAGCTCCACGGACTTTTACTCGAGCTGGCTGGGTTTCCTCGGCACCCTTTTCGGGTTGGCGGTCCTGTTCGCGAGCCTGGCTGGAGTATTCATCGCCGGACAACGCCTACGGGTTTTGCTGATCGGTTTATGGGCCGGCTATCTGCTGTACGGCCTGACGCTCCCGTTCCAGATGTACACGCACAGTTATTATCACATTCAGCTTGTGCCGGTCATCGCACTGGGGCTGGCCGCGGTCTTGCACCCGCTGTTCGAGCGCGCCGCAGCCCAAAGTCCCGCGGGACGCGCTGCCTTCGTCGCGGTCATCCTGGCGCTGATCGGATATCAGGCCTGGGTGGCGCGTTCTGTTTTAATCGCGGAGGATTTTCGTCCGGAACCAGCTGTCTGGCAGGAGATCGGTACGGCTATTCCTGAGGATTCGGATGTGATCGGTCTGACGCAGGACTATGGCTACCGTTTGATGTTGTGGGGCTGGCGCAGGGTGAGCCTGTGGCCGCTGGATACAGACCTGGCTGAGTTGCGCAACGAAGATCGGGATCCGGCGGCGC
>CAYUUJ010000241.1:0-4524 GCA_964447845.1 uncultured Anaerolineaceae bacterium | reverse complement strand
TGACACTTGACACATGACACATGACACTTGACGCATGACACTTGAAACTTAATGTCCTAAGCCAGGAACCGATCTCCACTGACAGGTGTAAACTAGATAAGTACCGATATCGGATCACGCGTGACCGAAACAGATCTGATCAACCAATCCCGCCGCGGCGACCCCGACGCCTGGGAGGCCCTTACCCGTGCCCATCAGGAGACGGTCTTCCGACTCGCCTATCTTCTGCTGGGCGACCCTGATGACGCGGAAGATGTCGCTCAGGAAACCTTTGTGCGCGCCTATTTTGCACTGAAGCGGTTCGATACATCCCGTCCGTTGCGGCCCTGGCTGCTGCGGATCGCCTCCAACCTGGCTCGCAATCGCAGTCGCTCCGTCGGCCGGTATTTCGCTCACTTGAATCGGTTTGCGCGCGAGCCGCACGACTCCGGCACGCCGGTCGCTCTGGATGATTCGCAATCCCTCTGGCAGGCAGTCCAACGCCTCAAGCCTGATTTTCAACAGGCGATCTACATGCGTTACTTCCTGGATATGAGCGAATCCGAAATGGCCCAGGCTTTGTCCGTCGCGGCCGGGACGGTAAAATCTCGTTTGCATCGGGCGTTGACAGCCCTGGGGGCGGTGATCGCCCGCGATTATCCACATTTGCAAGGAACGTTCGAAGCATGAATACCACCCCTCCGATCCAACTGGAAGAACGCTTACGCGCAGCCGGGCGCGAGATGATCTACCCGCGTACTCCGGACGTCAGCCGCGCGGTGCACCTCAGGATTGGAAATGGCCGGGCAGCGGCGATCAGCCTCCGCGTCCGGGTAGCCGCGCTGCTGTTGGTCCTGCTGGTGGCTGCGTTGGCGGTGCCGCAAGTGCGCGCCAAGCTGGTGGAGTTCTTCCAGATCGGCGTGATCCGGGTGATTCCACCTTTATTTACGGAAACACCCGCACCACCGGCGAGATCACAAACCGTGATCCCATCGACCGCCACACCAGATATTCACCAGCCGGCGCATATCATCTCACTCGCCGGTTTGGCCGGAGAAACAACCTTCGCAGAGGCGGAGACCCAAGTCTGGTTTCCCATTCGCCTGCCAACCTATCCTAGCGACCTGGGCGCGCCGGATCGGGTCTTCGTCCAGGAAGACGGACCGATGGTCATCCTGGTTTGGATCGACGAGTCCGACCCTGAAAGAGCCCGCTTGAGCTTGCATCAGATCGGACCACAGGGGTACTTCATTGATAAATACGAACCCCGAGTGATCGTCGAGACGGAAGTCAATGGAAAAAAAGCGTTGTGGGTGGAAGGCCCGTATTTGGTCAGCCTCACGAACGGCCATGAAGATTTTCGACGCACCGTGGATGGCAACACATTGATTTGGCAGGACGGGGTTATTACCTATCGCCTTGAAAGTGCTCTGTCGCTCGAGGAAGCACTCAAGATCGCTGAATCTATCGAATAACCCGCAGGCTGGGGTTTGCGGACTGGCAGGTCCTGAAAAACTCGTCCGATTTATTAAAAAGGTGGCAGACCATTCGGTCCGCCGCCATTTTGGTTACATTGCCTGAGCGTGGATTGACAAATTTGATAAGGCGGGGACAGTCCTGAAATTTCCCCTAATATGCTTGCACTTGCCCATTGAACGTGCTATAATATTGTCACTTCCCCAGCTTCTTGAAAAATGAATCCGAAAGCGCATACAGGCCCTCCTGCTGTTTGCACCCATCTCCAGCCCATCCCAATCCCCATTTGAACCAAAAGCCATCGTTTCACTTCAATTTGTAATTCAGCCCGTGACCCGTATGGGGGCGCTGGCGATTTTTGCATTTCATCCCAACAAAGGCATCTGAAACCATTATGAAAATCCTGGAACTTGAAAACGAACCTTTATTCAAACTGCGCGCCATCGCCAAAGACCTGAACGTACAGAACTTCAACCGGCTGAAAAAAGAGGCTCTGATCCTCGGCATTCGCCAGTCCGAGGCGCAGAAGGAAGGCGTGGAGCTGCGCGGCGGCATCCTGGAGATCATGAGCGAAGGCATCGGCTTTCTTCGCCAGGCCAACTACCGCATCAGCGACTCGGACGTCTACGTCTCACAAGCCCAGCTGCGCCGTTACGATCTGCGCGCAGGCGACCTCGTGATCGGTCACGTCCGCCCGCCGCGCGAATCCGAACGCCATTTTGGTTTATTGAAAGTGGAAACGGTCAATGGTCTGGATCCCGAAGAGGCCGGCCGCAGGGCTGTGTTCGAGAGCCTGACCCCCATCTTCCCCGATAAACGCTTCGACCTGGAAGTCGACCACGATTCGCTGGCGCCGCGCATGATCAACCTGGTGGCGCCCATCGGACGCGGTCAGCGTGGTTTGATCGTTTCTCCCCCCAAGGCGGGCAAGACCACGATCCTCAAGCAGATCGCCAATTCGATTTCGACCAAATACCCGGACGTGCATTTGATGGTGGCCCTGATCGGCGAGCGTCCTGAAGAAGTAACCGACATGGACCGGTCTGTGGATGCCGAAGTGGTGGCCTCCACGTTCGATGAGCCGGTCACCTCCCACGTACGGACGGCTGAGATCGCATTAGACCGCGCAAAGCGTATGGTGGAGATCGGCCGGCATGTGGTAATCTTGATGGACTCGATCACCCGCCTGGCGCGTGCCTACAACCTGGTGGTCAACCCGTCCGGTCGCACGCTTTCCGGGGGTATGGACCCCTCGGCGTTATACCCGCCCAAGCGCTTTTTCGGCGCAGCTCGAAATATCGAAGAAGGCGGTTCGTTGACCATCATCGCCACCTGCCTGGTGGACACCGGTTCCCGTCTCGACGATGTGGTCTATGAAGAGTTCAAAGGTACCGGTAATATGGAATTGATCCTCTCCCGCAAACTGCAGGAGCGCCGCATCTTCCCTGCCGTGGATATCGAACGCTCGTCCACCCGTCGCGAGGACCTGCTGCTCGGTCCGGATATCCTTCAGCGAGTTTGGCTGATGCGCCGCATGTACATTCAAATGATCAGTCCCCCGCCTCAAGGCGCCGGCCTGGACAACTCGGTCGCCACCGAAGCCATCATCCAACGACTGGATCGCGCCCGTGACAATCAGGAGTTCCTCGAGAACTTAACCCAGGAAGTATGAACAAGTACGTCGAATCCATCCGAAAACTTATCTCCTCATTCAGAAAACCGGCTTCTGAAGCGCAGCAGAATTCTGATGCCGCGCCTGCAAGCGCGAAGCCCGACCGATTCACCAAGATCAGTTGGGTCGTGACCTGGGCGATCGTGATCGCTGCGCTTGGATTCGCGTTTTGGAAGACCCAGGTAAACACGGGTTCACAAGCTACGATCCCGGTTCCCACGGCCGGTCCGGACGAAGGTCCGCCGGATATTGCGTTGCCGGATCAAACTTCGGGGACGACCGGCTACAGCGGGATCGAACGCGAGTTGCAGTTGATAACGACGATCCCGGAACGGCCGCGTTATGAACCGGTCAAATATCGCGTGTCCGTCGGCGATGCCATGTTCTCGATCGCCAAAGAGTTCAACGTCAAACCTGAAACCATCCTGTATTCGAACGGGGATGTGCTCGAAGATAACCCTCACAATCTGCGCCCGGGCATGGAATTGCTGATCCCGCCCGTGGATGGATTGTATTACGAGTGGCAGGCCGGCGATACCGTGGAAACGGTGGCGACTGAATTCGAAGCCGACTTGAATGCAGACGAACGCATCAATCAGGAGGATGTGGAACTGCTCGCGGACGCCATCCTCAGTTTCCCCGGAAATGATATCGATCTTACGGATCCGGTGATCGAGCCGGGTACGATCGTAATGGTCCCCGGCGGCCAGCGTGAGCTGGTGGATTGGACCAAGTTCATTCCCACCATCGGCCGCAGCAATACCGGCAGTACCGGCACGTCCGACTTCGGCGGCAACGCCTGCGGCGGCGGTCCGGTTGGCTCCGGTTTCGTCTGGCCCACCCAGGGCGCGCACTCAATTTCGGGTAATGGCTACGGCCCCGGACATCTGGGGATAGACATCTCTGGCAATACAGGGGATCCGGTGATCGCTTCGTCCAGCGGCGTGGTCACGATGGCCCAGGGTGGTTACAACTATGGGTACGGGAATGTGGTGCAGATCGACCATGGCAACGGGTACGTCACCGTCTATGCCCACCTCGATACGATCGGAGTTTCACCCTGTGCCTCTGTATTTGCCGGTCAGTTCATCGGCACGATAGGCACAACGGGCAATTCCTTCGGTTCCCATTTGCATTTCGAGGTGCGCGAGGGCGGCGCAAATATTAATCCTCAGTACATCGTTAATTGAACGAACACGATCTTCAGCGGGCGCTTTCTGATCTGCCGCTCGGCGGCCTGCGTTATTTCCCCTCCATTGGATCCACCAACGACGAAGCACTGGTCTGGGCGGCTCAAGGTGCACCGGACCTTTCGATTGTGATCGCGGACGAACAGACTGCCGGCCGCGGCCGCTCCGGCCGAAAATGGTTCACGCCTGCCGGTTCAGCTCTGGCCT
>CAYUUJ010000240.1:0-4545 GCA_964447845.1 uncultured Anaerolineaceae bacterium | reverse complement strand
CCTGGCCCGTGAAGACCGATTTTCAACGTATAATCCAATCATGGAAATCGAGAAACTTCTCAAAACTCACAAACAACAAATCCTGATGCTGGCGCGCAAGAACGGGGCTTACGATGTGCGCGTGTTCGGGTCTGTGGCGCGGGGTGAAGCACGATTGGATAGTGACATCGATTTTCTAGTCAAACTCGAAGCGGGGCGAAGCCTGCTGGATCAGGCGCGATTCCTGCGCGAGTTACAAACGCTGCTCGGCCAGCCTGTAGACGTGGTTACCGAGGCAGGCTTGCGCCCCCGGATTCGTCCGCGGGTGCTCAAAGAAGCGCGCCCGCTGTGAGAAACGACCGCGAGCGCCTGCTCGATATCCTTGAAGCCACCCAGCGGATCGCGAAATACGCCGCGCAGGGAAAGGCTGCATTTGAAAATGACGAACTCATCCAGAACTGGATGGTCAACCACATCACGATCATTGGCGAGGCCTGCCGCGCATTGTCTGACGACTTTCAGGCGCGACATGCAATTGTTCCCTGGGCCGACATCATTGGAATGAGAAACATACTTGTCCATCATTATTTCGGGATAGATACCGAGGCCGTCTGGTCGGTGGTGGAAAAAGATATTCCCGAGTTGAAATCCAATATCGAAATAATCCTGCGCGGACTGGCCTGATCGGATTGGATCGACCGCAAGATAATAATCTTGCTGACGCAATCCGGCTCACCGCGGCGTCTGCACTCGAGTCCACTCCGCTATGCGTTGCTAACTTGCAACGGAAGGGCCGTTGTAAAGCAAGGTATTGATATGGCCGGCAAATATACTCCGCTCGAAAATTACCTGCGCGACCTGCCTGAAAGCCAAAGAGAAGTTACGCTCCGGTTTGAAAATATCGAAAGAATATTGAAAGATAAACTACCATCCTCCGCGTACGAAGACCAGCGCTGGTGGGATAAAGAGAAGGAAGGCAACCATGTGAGTGCACGCGCATGGTCCAATGCGGGCTGGAAGGTTGAGGGTTTGGATGTCAACGGGAAGTGGGTGAGGTTAGTCCGTGTTGGGTAGGCGTCCAAGGGTGCACGACGGGAGCCGACCGCCGAAGCTCCCCGAAGGGCGCAGGGCGGAGGGGGCCAGAAAATTGCGGGTATTTGCGCGCTAGGGGAAAAAGTGATAATATGGAGGATGCTTATTATCACTTGTGGCGTTAAACTATAATAAAAGTATGGATCCCAAGGATTTCCGCAGTCCCGAGGCAGGTCAGGTCATCCGGGCAAAGACCGGATACTGGACCTTTCTGCCGGCGGACTTGCCGCCAATTATCGCCTGGCCGTTACCGCTCGTAACGGCCCTGTCCGACGCGGAACGCGAGCTGAGCAAGCTCACCACCCTGGCCGGCAGCCTGCGATTCCCGAAACTGCTGATCCAGCCTTTCGTGCATCAAGAAGCGGTACTGTCCTCCCGGATCGAAGGCACTCGCGCAACCCTGACGGACCTTTATCTCTACGAGTCGGAGCAGTTATCTCTCATCGAAGCCGCCGATGTGCGCGAAGTCCATAATTATGTACGGGCACTCGACCACGGCTTGGAGCGGCTGAAGACCCTGCCTGTCAGCCTGAGGCTGATCTGCGAGATTCATGCCAGGCTGTTGGACGCGGAACTGCCCGTGGTGCGCGGCGGCCGGCTTGGGGCCGGCGAATTCCGGCGGACGCAAAACTGGATCGGGCCTGCCGGCGCAACGCTTGAAACCGCCACATTTGTTCCGCCTCCCGTGGATGAGATGCACAGCGCACTCGATCTACTGGAGAAGTTCATCCACGCCGGCAGCGATGTCCCTTTGCTGGTACGAGTGGCAATCATCCATTACCAGTTCGAGGCCATTCATCCCTTCCTGGATGGAAATGGAAGGGTCGGGCGCCTCTTGACCATCCTACTCTTGTGCGAATGGGGCGCGCTGCCGCAGCCGCTGCTTAACCTGAGCGCATACTTCGAGCGCTATCGGCAGGAATACTATGATCGCCTACTGGCAGTATCGCAACGCGGGGAGTGGCAGGAGTGGATTCGGTTTTTCTTGCGCGGCGTGAGCGAGCAGGCACGTGACAGCGTTCGCCGGCTCGGTAAAATGGAAGGGATCCGCGCCAAGTACCAGGCGATTGCGGATGGCGAGCGCAACCCTCGACGAATGGAGCAGGTGCTGGACTTTCTGTTCATGCGCCCGGTGTTGTCCATTCGCCAGCTCGAAGGCGAATTGCATATCACTTTCACGGCCGCCAAACGCTACGTTGAGAAATTGGTGCAGGCAGGCATTCTAAAAGAGGTCACCGGCCGTGCGCGCAATCGGATTTTCCGCGCCGACGAGATCTACAAGGCACTCGAAGGTACAGGCGAGTAGCTGCCGCAGGCCCCCGGCCTGGACGAGTCCACGGGCGCGATGCGCCTTCTTTGATGTTGTGTCGAAAGGAATGGCTATGGCCGGCAAATATGCTGCTCTTGAAAATTTCCTACGCGGCCTCCCTCAAAATCAAAGCGAAGTCACGCTCCGATTTGAACAGATCGAAGGAATATTGAATAGTAAACTACCGTCTTCAGCGTACGAAGACAGACGATGGTGGGATAAAGAGAAAGAAGGCAACCATGTCAGTGCGCGCGCATGGTCCAATGCGGGGTGGAAGGTTGAGAATTTGGATGTCAAGGAGAAGTGGGTGAAGTTGGTCCGGGTTGGATAGGGTTTAATGGTGAGTTGTGAAAGGAGACTACATGCCAGAAAAATCATTTTCGCAAGCGCAAGATAAGTCTCTGCAGGCGTATAAGGACTGGGTTACTGGATTGGCGTCGAAAATGGGTGTAAAAGACGACATGACGGAAGAGGAATGGATCGCGGCATGGAAGAAATTTTGGGCCAAAAAGGATAGCGATTTAAAGCCGCAGAAAGGAAATGTGGAGTAACAAAATGGCTCGCGTCGCTGAGGCAGTTGCTGCTCGATGCGTTGGAAGCTAAAGCTCAGGAGAACTGATATGTTCGAAAACAATCCATTAGATGAGCCGCGCGAAGAGTTTGACCGGACCAAACCCGGTTACATCAATTACAAGAATAAATCGGAACCGGCGGGCACGGTCCAGCAGCTGCAGCCGCCCTATGGTTATATTTATTGCTTGAATTTGAAGCGCCGCGCGCAACATGTCAAATGCTGCTATTTTCCAATCGATCAAATTTATTTGACAACCAGGTCGGTCTGTGCTATAAAATGAGCATATCCCCCCTGCTCCTTCGGGGACAGGGTGCGAGGCGGTCTTTGACCGCCTCTGCTTTTTAAATCCTAGGTGGGAAAAATGAAAACAATCGTTTATGTGGACGGCTTCAATCTATACTACGGCGCGGTCAAGGGAACATCCTGCAAGTGGCTGGATATTCTAGCGCTGTGCAAATTTCTTCTGCCCAAAAACGAAATTCTCCAGATCAAGTATTTCACCGCGCTGGTCACCGCCCGCCCTAACGATCCTGACCAGCCCAATCGGCAGCAAGTCTATCTGCGCGCCTTGCGCACACTGCCTGGGCTGGAAATCATCCATGGGCATTTCCGAGAACACGTCATCATGATGCCTCTCGCCAACCCTGTGCCAGGCGGACCAAAACATGTGCGCGTGATCAAAACGGAAGAAAAAGGGTCGGATGTAAATATCGCCGCCCACCTGATTAATGATGGGCACAGAAAACGTTATGAAGCCGCCATATTGATCACCAACGATTCCGATCTTGTGGAGCCTGTAAAGATTGTGCGTAATGAGTTGAGGTTTCCCGTAGGCGTGCTGAATCCGATACCGGATAAACCCAGCCACGAATTACGCAAATATGCAACCTTCGTCAAACCAATTCGCAAAGGCGTTTTATCCGCCAGCCAGTTTCCGCCCACCTTGAAAGACGCCGTTGGAACATTTCACAAGCCTCCCCGATGGTAGTGCTCCACCGACTACTCGCTCCCTTCCCGTTCAAAACGGACGTAGCGAATTATCCCCCCTAAACTTTACAAGAGCGTATCCACATTTTTAACACGGCGTAGGTTCACGCCTGCCAACGCGTCCTCAATCGCCCGCGCGGTTTCGCTGTTGGGGATGGCTACGGCGAAGGGCAGTCCCTTTCTCAGGGTGATCTGGTTAAAGAACAGGGTAATCGCCTGAGAGGTTGTCAGGCCCAGCTCTTTTAATACTTTTTCAGTCTGGCGCTTTAGCCTGGGATCCACGCGTGCGGTGATCATGCTGGTTTTGCTCATGACTTTCTCCTGTTTTGTATATCAAATGTAATACATTTATTATATCACGATCTGCAACCCGGGTCCCCCCATCCCGCGTACTCGCGGGATGGGGGGATGGCCGACAGGCAGGTGGGGCCGCTGCTCGTGAACCAGGAACCATGTCCCATTTGCAGACAGCACCGAATACGATCCGGTCATAAATATCCAACCGCCGATCCCGTAGGGAATGGCGTCGGACGGGTTGGGGCAATTCATGAATTGCCCCAACCCGTCCGACGCCAACGGATGGAATAAATTTCATGAACATCAG
>CAYUUJ010000239.1:0-4560 GCA_964447845.1 uncultured Anaerolineaceae bacterium | reverse complement strand
TGCCGATCACGCGTTCCAGAATGTAGGCAACAGCCTTGTCAAAGTTCTTCTTGGCCGAAGCGTCGAATTGACTATTTTTCGCACTGGCGTCCGTAGAAATGCCTTCCGCCGCCGTGGCAGATTGTGCCCCTGCCAGGATTTTGTGCGCTTCTTCCTCGGCCTCGGCTTTGGCGCGGGCAATCATGGTCTGAGCTTCCTGCTCCGCTCTAACCGGAATTTCCTGAGCATCGCGCTTCGCTTTTTCCTGAATTTCCTGTGCCTGTTTCTCGATGTCAAGCACCTGTCGGATCTTTTCGTTCATGATCGCCTCACCTCGCTGGAAATATTGTGTGACCTGCCAATTGTACGGTAAAAATATAGCAACATTATTGTGTGATTATGCACAATTATAGCTGGGTTATTTGGAATTTGTCAATTGAAAATTGACGACCACCCGAAACCGGTTAAAACAGGTCCAGAGCCGCCATATTGGACCAATCGAACCACGGCGCGAAGACCGTCCCCACCAGCACCACCCCGATCACCAACACCACGAGTGCGATCGCGTAAGGCCGCGTCAACGAGACCGGATGAGCGCCTTCGTCTTCGCCCGGTAGGCGATATAGATACACATACTTCATCACGTTCAAATAATAATAGAGGCCGATGATGGAGTTGATAATGCCGATGACCACCAGCCAGACAAATCCTGCCTGGATGCCCACCGCGAACACAAATATTTTGGCGATAAATCCGCCAAAGGGCGGCATGCCTCCCAAAGACAAGAAAGCCGCCAACATCATCAAGGCCAGCCCGGGGTTGCGACGGCTGAGGCCAGCATAATCCTTGATCTCCTCCAAGCCGGTCACGCGGCTATAAGCCATGACGATACCAAAAGCCAGCAGGTTGGTAAGAATGTAAGCAATCAGATAAAACACTACGCTCGCGGCACCCAGCGAAGAAAGTGAGACCGCTCCGATCAAGGCATAGCCGGCGTGTGCGATCGACGAGTACGCCAACAAACGCTTGATATTGGTTTGAGGCAACGTCAATAGATTACCGACGGTCATCGAGACGGCCGCCAGCACCGCAAAGGTCATCGTCCAGGAACTTGAAACAGCCGGAAAGGCGATATAGAAAAGTCGCAACAGCACGGCAAATCCGGCTGCCTTGGAGGCAGTCGACAAAAACCCTGCGATCGGCGTGGGAGAACCCTGGTACACATCGGGAGCCCAGAAATGGAACGGCACAGCCGATATCTTAAAGCCGATCCCAACCAGGACCAGAAAAATAATACCCAGCATGGGCGCAGATCCCGACCTCAGGGATAATGAGCCGGCAAGCTGATACAAATCGGTGGTGCCCGCGAAACCAAACAGCAAACTGAATCCGTATAACATAACGGCGGATGTCATCGCCCCGAATAGCAGGTATTTAAACCCCGCCTCGGTGGAGTGATCGTCCGACAGCATGAAACCGGCCAGGATATAGAGCGGGATCGAGGCGGTCTCGATCGATAAATAAAGCAGAATCAGATCAGCCGATGAAGCCATCAAATTCATACCGAGGGTTGAAGCCAATAGCAACAAATACGCTTCGCCTCGCCGCCCCACCCCTTCATGGTCCATCAAAAGGAGCGCGGTAACGGCCGCCGAAAACATAAACAACATCTTGAAGAAGAATCCCAGCCAGTCGAATCGAAGTGTGCCGCCGAAGACGGAAGTTGGCGACCCCGGTAATCCGAAAAGGAAGCAAATCAACATGGAGACCATCAAGCCGCCGGCCGTAAGCCAGCCTAGGTTTCGGCGACGGTCCTCTTTCCAAAAGGGTTCAACGATCAATACCACGATCCCCAGGACCAGGAGCAGCATCTCGGGCAGGATGGCGCGCCACATCGTCTGGGTATACATTTAGGCGCCTCCCAGCAGACGCAGGACGTAATCCACACCTGTTTCAACCATGGGGACCATAAAGCCAGGGAACAATCCGATCAAGATCATGAACAAGCACAAAGTACCGAGGGCGATCTTATCCAGGATGGTGATCGGAGTAACATGGCTTTCCAGCTTTTCGGACATCTGCCCGAAGAAAACGCGCCGGACGACCAACAGAATATAACCTGCGGTTATCACGATCGAAAGCACGCAGATCACCGCCACGAGCCAGTGAGTCTTCCATACACCTAGAAAGATCGGGTATTCAGCCACGAAACCGGAGAAACCCGGCATACCCATCGAGACAAAGCCGCCGATAATAAAGCCAACCGCAGCCCAGGGCATGGTTTTTGAAAAGCCACCCAGGTCCGGGATGTGACGCGTATGCACACGGTCATAGACCATGCCAACGACCGCAAAGAAGAGAGCGGTCATCACACCGTGGGAAAACATCTGCAACCCGGCACCGAGCAGCCCTTCTCGATTGAGGGTAGCCATCCCGAGCACTACGAATCCCATATGCGAAACCGAGGAGAAGCCGATCACATACTTAAAGTCTGTCTGAACGAAGGCGATCAACGCACCATACACCACAGCGACTGCTGCAAAGGTCAGGATCAACCAGGACCAGGTTTTAGCGCCTTCGGGCAGGAGCATGATCCCAACACGTAAAGCTGCGAAGGCGCCGAGTTTCATCAGCACACCGGCGTGGAACATGGACACTGCAGTCGGCGCAGCGACGTGGCCATCCGGGGACCAGTTGTGGAAAGGCCAAATGCCGGCCAGCAACGCAAAGCCCAGAAAAACAGGCAGGAACCATATATTCTGGAAGGACACCGAAAAATTCGCATGCTCCATGGCCAACATGTCGAAGGTCAACGCGCCGGTGTTAAGGTATGTCGCCCAGAACATCGCCAGCATGCCGACCAATGAAACCACCGAACCGATGAATAAATACAACGTAAGTTTCATGGCCGCATACTCGCGTGTCTGCGCCCAACCCCAGATGGAGATCAACAAGTACATCGGAAAGACCGCGATCTCGTAGAAGAAAAATAACATGAATAAATCCAGTGAGACAAAAACCCCGAACACACCCCAGGCCAGGATGAACAGAAACGCAAAGAACTCACGCGGGCGGTCCTGAATACCGGCCGATACGTGCGCATTCTCCTCCCCCCACGAGATCAAAACACCTGTGAACATCACCACTCCGGTCAAAAGCAGCAGCGGGGTACTGATCCCGTCCACCCCAAAGTACAGACTGATTCCGAAAGCAGGCAGCCAGTCATACCTTTCCACGAACTGATAGCCCGCCAGCGAGGTATCGTATGAGAAGTAGACCCATATGGAAAGTATCAAAGCGAAGACCGCTGCGACGAGCGCAACCACGCGCACAACATCTTTTCGATGCGCAGGGATCAATAGAATCACCAGCGCAGCCACTAGCGGGGTAAAAGTAATAATGCTCAGAACAGGTAAATTCATCATAAGACATTCGACCTTAGACGTTCAACTTGAATTTAAAACAGCCTCACAACAGTTTTATTAATTACATCCAGGATCCAGGCCGGCCAGATGCCTATAACCAGGATCAAAGCCATCAATGGAACCATCACGGCGATCTCACGAAGATTTATGTCTGCCAATTTGTGCTCGCCGTGTTCCCAGTGTTCGTTCAACGGGCCATGTAAAACCATTTTGATGCCTTTCAGGATATAAGCACCTGTGAAAAGCAGACCGAGCATCGAAATGGCCGTGTAGGGCGTGAGGATCGGATATGTCCCTCGCACTATCAAAAACTCCGATACGAAACCGTTCAAACCGGGCAAGCCGAGCGACGCCATGCTTGTAAAGATCAGGATGCCCCCGTAGATAGGCACCAGCGGAAAAAACCCGCCATATTCTCTCAGGTCCCGGGTATGCGTCCGATCATAAAGGACCCCCACCAGGAAGAACATCCCGGCCGCGGAAAGCCCATGATTGAACATCTGCAGGACAGCTCCGTTGAGGGCGATATGCGCATCGCTTGTCCCGTGCGCCATGGCGGCCGCCGCGATCGCGAGCACAACAAAACCCATATGATTGACCGATGAATATGCAACCAGGCGCTTGAAGTCGGTTTGTGCAAAAGAAGCAAATGCGCCGAATACGATCGCGGCTGTGGCTAATAGAGCTAGTGCCCCCGCGAAGATCCTGGATTCATCGGGATACAGAGGTAAAACGAACCGCAAAAATCCATACACACCCAGTTTCAAGAGAACGCCGGCCAGGATCATGGAACCCGCCGTTGGAGCCTCAGTATGGGCGTCCGGCAACCAGGTATGGAACGGCCAGACCGGCACCTTGACCACAAACGCAATAGTAAAAGCCCAGAACGCAATTGCCTTGACCCTTTCCATCGGGAGGCCAAGCAGGGTTCCTTGAAGGGTGGGCCAACGTTCATATAACGTGGGCAGGTCATAGGTCTGGAACAGGACGCCAAGCAGTTGAATCCCAAGCAACAGACCGAGTGATCCACCCATGGTGTAGATCATAAATTTGAGCGAGGCGTATTCCTTATTGGCGCTGCCCCACTGGTTGATCAGGAAGTACATCGGAACCAGACCGAGCTCCCAGAAGACGAAGAAGATCAGCAGATCCAGCG
>CAYUUJ010000238.1:0-4562 GCA_964447845.1 uncultured Anaerolineaceae bacterium | reverse complement strand
CCCCGAGCCTTTCCCGGTCCTCCTGGCCGATGAAACCCGCCTGGAGCAGGTGCTTTCCAACCTGATTTCTAATGCCCTCAAGTATGCGCCCAAGGGTGAAATCCGGATCAGTGGTACGGTGCGCCCCGAACAAGTCATTGTGTGTGTCAGCGATGAAGGCCCGGGCATCGACGCCCGCGACCTGCCTCACATCTTCGATCGCTTTTATCGCTCCCCCGACGCCGCCAGGCAGACGAAGGGCGCCGGCCTGGGCCTTTTCCTCGCCCGCGCCATTGTGGAAGCTCACGGCGGCCGCATCTGGGCGGATGCCTCGACGGGCTCAGCACAGCGCCCTCAGCCTGAATCGGGCGCCCGGATCTGTTTCTCCCTGCCGCGTTAACTTAAAAAGTGCGTCGCAGCTGGTTCACTTGAAGAGTTTGATTTCCCTCTCAGCTGCGACGCTCTTATACTTAAATGCGAAAGGTCGACAATGAAAACCACAACCCCCGCACGAAGTGAAATTGAAAAAAGATATACGTGGAATTCCGAAAGCCTCTTCGCGTCTCCCCCAGCCTGGGAGGCGGAGATCCAGAGTATCTTACAAGCCATACCCTCCATCAAGAAATATGAAGGCAAGTTGGGAGAAAACCCGGGTACGCTCGCCGATGCACTGCAAGCTCATGAAAATCTGATGGTGCGCATGTATCGCGCCTACGTCTTTGCCGGTTTCAGTTATAGCGTGGATACCACAGACCAGTCCGCCGCAGCCTTGCAGGACCGGGCTCAATCCGTACACGGACAACTCGGCGCGGCCGCGGCTTTTATCATTCCCGAACTGCTTTCCATCGGCCAGGAGCGTCTCGATCAGTGGCTGCATGACGAACCGCGACTTAAGATTTACGGACCGTATGTCGATAATCTATTGCGCATCCAATCGCATGTCCGTTCTGCAGAGGTCGAGGAAGTTCTCGGCATGTTGGCGGATCCATTCAGCGGACCCTCCAATACCGCCAGCATGCTCACCAATGCCGATTTCAAGTTCCAACCCGCCCGGGATGCCCAGGGAAACGAAGAGGAAGTCAGCGAAGCGACCTTCTGGCGGAGCTTGTACGATCAGGATCGCAGCCTGCGGAAGACGACCTGGGAAAGCTATATGGATAAACATATTGAATTCAAGAATACGTTGTCCAGCACCCTGGCCACCTCCATAAAACAAAACGTTCTCATGAGTCGGGTCCGGCGTCATACTTCGTCGCTGGAAATGAGCTTGTTTGCCTCTAATATTCCGGTGGAAGTATTCCACAATCTGCTCGAGACCTTCAAGAGTCAGCTTCCCCTCTGGCATCGCTATTTCGAGATACGCCGTAAAGCGCTCGGTGTAGATACTCTCGAACCTTACGATATGTGGGCGCCTCTGACCTCGAATCGGGTGAAGATCCCCTATGAGCAAGCCGTGGACTGGATCGCGGAGGGCATGCTGCCGCTCGGCAAGGACTATGTCGGGATCATGCGAGACGGTTGTCTCGAAGAGCGCTGGGTGGATGTGTATCCCAATCAAGGGAAACGCACCGGCGCCTTCTCGTGGGGTGCGCCAGGCACACATCCCTTCATAATGATGGCGTATACCGACGAGGTCTTCAGCTTGTCCACGCTGGCCCACGAACTGGGACACTCCATGCACTCTTACCTGACATGGAAGAACCAGCCGCTGGTGTACGCCGATTATTCGCTCTTCCTGGCCGAGGTCGCTTCTAATTTTCATCAAGCCATGGTTCGGGCGCATCTGTTGAAATCCAACCCGGATCGTGATTTCCAGATCTCACTGATCGAGGAAGCCATGGCGAATTTCTATCGCTATTTCTTCACGATGCCGATCCTGGCGCGCTTTGAATTGGAGACCCACTCACGGGTCGAGATGGGCCAGCCGCTCACCGCGGATACATTGATCAATTTAATGGCCGACTTGTTTGACGAAGGCTACGGTGGGACGGTCCATGTGGACCGCGAACGCGTCGGCATGACCTGGGCTTATTTCCCGCACCTGTACAGTGACTATTATGTGTATGCATATGCCACCGGGCTGGCCGGCGCGCATGCACTCGCAAATCGTGTTCTACGCGGCGAGCCCAACTCGGTCGAAGACTATCTTGGTTTTCTGAAGGCCGGCGCCTCCGACTATCCCGTGAATGTACTCAAGAAAGCCGGCGTCGATCTCACCACACCACTGCCGGTGGAGGAAACATTCGCTACCATGGCTGAATATGTCGATCGTCTCGAAAAACTACTGAATTAACAGGTACAATTCGATTAACGAGTATCGAATATCGAATATCGCATTTCGAAAATCCCAAAGGTGCTGGCGTTCTTCCAGCCAAAATCCCAAATCGTAAATCGGAAATTCATCCATGCCTCAAACTCAAATCGCCTGCCCTCGCTGCCGCCAGATGATCATGGCCAACGTCGAACAACTCTTCGACGTTACCTCCGATCCGCAGGCCAAGCAACGCCTGCTCAGCGGCGCGTCCAATTTCGCGCGCTGTCCTCATTGCGGCTACGAAGGCCGTCTCGCCACCCCCATCGTCTACCATGATGCCGAAAAAGAGTTTCTGCTCACCTTTTTTCCGCCTGAGCTGGGTGCGCCGGTTCCTGAACAGGAAAAATTGCTCGGCCAGATGATCAAACAGATCACAGAGCGTCTGCCACCCGAAAAACGCAAGGCCTATCTCCTGAAACCCCAGGCCAACCTGACCTTCGAGTCCATGGTCGAGACCATCCTCGGCAAGGATGGGATCACGCCTGAAATGATCAAAGGCCAGCAGGAACGCGTCCTCGTGATCGAACGTCTCCTGCAGGCCAGCGCGCCGGATGTGCGAAGTGAGATCATCAAGCAAAACCTCAAACTGTTCGATGAGCAGTTCTTTGCACTCTTCAGCCGCCTGGCGCAAGGCGCGGCCGGCGGCGGACAGGAACCGATGGCACGGCAGATGGCTGAGGTACAGAAACAGCTGCTCGAGGAGACCGAATTCGGCCGCGGACTGAAGGAATCGGTCGGAGAATTGGAAACCGCTTCGAAAGCTCTGCAGGATGCGGGCCAAAACCTGACGCGCGAAAAATTATTGGAGCTGATCCTGGAGGCTCCGAACGACGCCCGGCTACGCGCATACGTCTCGTTGGCGCGCGGCGGCATGGACTATCTGTTCTTTCAGACCCTTACCGAGAAGATCGAGAAAGCCTCCGGCGATGAAAAAGCCGGATTGGAAGCCCTGCGCGAGAAATTGTTGGATTTCACCAATGAAATCGACCGCCAGCTGGAGGCGCGTTATAAACAAGCCCAGGAGTTCGTCGAGGACTTATTAAAAGAGGAAGATGTAGCCAAGACGACGCGCGAAAGGCTGGATGGTTTCACACAGGACGCCGTGGACGTCGTTCAGACCTTGCTCAGACAGGCTTCGGAAAAGAACGATTACGCGCGCATGGGCAAACTGCAAAAAATCGTCGAGGTGCTGCAGGAAGCCAGCGCTCCGCCGCCTGAAGTGGCTTTCATTGAGAGACTCCTGGATGCGCCCGATGAAACGGGTGTGGAAAAGATGCTGGATGAAAATGCCGCCCTGGTGAACGAACAGTTTCTGGAAGCGCTGGGTGGGTTGACCGCTCAGGTCGAAGCCCAGAGTGGTCAAGGCAACGAACAAGCCAAAGCACTGGCTGAGAAATTAAACGCAGTTCATAAAACCGCTCTGAAATTTTCGATGAAGAAAAAGTTGGTTAAATAATAAAATAGACCGCTGAATGTATCGGCGGTCTATTTTATTATTCTAATAACCGGTTGAAATTATCTTAATCCTTCAAAAAGATCCTGCTCCAACTTGCGTCCGCCGTTAACCAGGCTGAAAACACGATAAAAAGTACCTTCGCCGAAGAAAAAACCCAATTCTTCCGCGGGCATTTCTCCAACCGGGCCGTAGCCGGGCAATTGCGATTTGTGACATCGGACTGCTTTCAATACCTTGGGAATGTACCGGGTGGTGTCAAAACGGGTTGTGATCTCCCAGTCCTGCCAGCCGGGATGCTGACGGGTTACGCCGTCGATCTCCATGCTGATGCCGCCAAACACTTCGATCGCGCCGCGGACCAGTTCCTGGCTGTCCACCATGTAATAGAACTTCGATACTCGATGAGGAATGGCTTGCTCCGAATCGAATGAGGCATCGGCTGCGCATAAAATTGCCGCGTTCGTGAATTGTGAGAGAGCAATATGATCCGGATGACCATACGAGCCATCCGGAGAAAAGCTCACGATCACCTGCGGCCGAATACGACGGATGTGCGCGACGATCCTGGCGATGATCGCCTGCGGCTGGGCTTGATCTACCTCCCCATCCATATAACCAAGTAGATTGACTTCTCGCAAACCCAAATGTTCCGAGGCGCAGCGCAATTCGGCCTCCCGAATACGGCCCACTCCTTCGGGGCCTGGATTTGGCCCTTCGGAGTCAAACCATCCATGTTCCCCGCGCGTCGCACAGACGAGATAAGTCTCCACTCCCTCGGCGGAATATTTTGCGAAAGTGCCACCCAGGCCCATC
>CAYUUJ010000237.1:0-4563 GCA_964447845.1 uncultured Anaerolineaceae bacterium | reverse complement strand
ACACGGATTTCATTAGGCGGGGTGCGCGACGAGGCAGAGATCCGCGGCCATCGCCGGACCTACATCGGCGCCATGCCGGGCCGCATATTGCAGGCTTTGCGGCGGGTCGAGACGAAGAACCCGGTCTTCATGTTGGACGAAGTGGATAAGCTGACCGCAGATTTTCATGGTGATCCCGCCTCGGCGTTGCTCGAGGTGCTGGATCATGAACAGAACGGCGAATTCAGGGATAATTATCTGGAGGTTGCGTTCGATCTTTCCCAGGTGTTCTTTATCACCACTGCAAATACACTCGAGACCATACCAGGTCCGTTGCGCGACCGTATGGAGATCATCTTCCTATCCGGTTATACGGATAGTGAAAAGCTGTCCATCGCGCGCGGTTATTTGATCCCGCGTCAGGTCCGCGAGAACGGGTTGCGTGAAGCCGAAGTCACGTTTACAGACGAATCGCTCAAGAAGATCATCCGGGAATACACCCGCGAGGCGGGCGTGCGAAGTTTGGAACGGCGTATCGGCGCCATCTGTCGCAAGATCGGGACGCGCATTGCGGAAGGCAAGGGCGAGACGTTTTCAGTCACACCAGTGTTGGTGGAAGAACTGCTGGATCATCCGATCTTCCTCGGGCCGGATGAAGTCAATATGCGGGTGTCATTGCCGGGTGTCGCTCCCGGGCTGGCATGGACTCCATATGGCGGCGACGTCATCTTCATTGAAGCCACTCGCATGCCGGGCGGCAAAGGCTTTCAAGTGACAGGCTCGGTTGGAAATGTGATGCAAGAGTCGGCGCGCGCCGCGCTCTCCTTCGTCCGTTCACGTGCAGCCGCTCTGGGGCTCGAAGAAAACTTTTTCGATCGCTCGGACATTCATTTGCATATACCTGCCGGCGCGCAACCCAAGGACGGTCCCTCGGCGGGTGTGACGATGGCCACCGCGCTGGTCTCGCTGATCTCCGGTCGCAAGGTTAAATCCGGGGTCGGTATGACCGGTGAGATCACGTTGCGCGGCCATGCCCTGCCCGTGGGCGGGATCAAGGAGAAGGTGCTGGCTGCGCATCGCAACGGTCTGCGGACGGTCATCCTGCCGAAGCGGAATGAGCCTGACCTCGAAGACGTCCCGGATGAGATCAAGAATTCGATGAACTTTGTGCTGGTGGATACGGTGGATGAAGTGCTGGCTGCCGCCCTGGAGCCCGCACCCAAGAAATCTGCTGCACAGAAAACCGATCCAGCCAAAAAGAAAAAATCTCAAAAGTCGAAAGCCAAGACCAATGCCAAAAGTCCTGCTCGCTGAAGATGATGTAACGATGGTGTCCCTGCTGACGACCCTGCTCCAAATGGAGGGCTTTGAAGTGCTGGCAGCAGAGACCGAAGAAAATATTCAAGAGGTGGTCCAGAGCGAGCACCCGGATGTTTTGTTCCTGGACGTGCATCTCGGACATCAAAGCGGCCTGGAAATCCTGGACACTTTACGCCAGAACGAAACCACGCAGGGCGTACGAGTGATCATGACCTCCGGGATGAACTTGAAACAGGATTGCCTGGCCCGCGGCGCGAATGCCTTTTTACTCAAACCGTATATGCCGGATGAACTCATCGAAACTTTGAAGAAAGTCATTGCGAAGCCGTGAGTTCTTCCATTCAGATACGTCAATTCCGATATCCTGAAGATTACGACGCGGCCTTGAAGTTGTGGGAAAACATGGAACAAGGTCTACGCGTGGGACGTTCAGACAGCCCCGATGAAATTCAAAAGAAGTTGCAACGCGATCCGGATCTGTTCCTGGTGGCTGTGTCCAGGGATGAGATCGTTGGGACAGTGATCGGCGGCTTTGACGGTCGGCGCGGCACGATTTATCACCTGGCAGTTGCAAAACAATTCCGCAAACAAGCTATCGGCGCGCAGTTGATGAATGAAGTCGAATCTCGATTGCGCACAAAAGGCTGTCTGCGTTGTTTTCTCTTCGTCACAGTTGATAATGAAGCGGCAGAGCAATTCTATACTCGCCTCGGCTGGCTGCCGTCGGATCATCTGCATCCGTATGCCAAGGATCTGACCTGATGAATATTCGCTTCGCCATCCTGACAGCCTCGGACCGCAGCGCGCGCGGTGAACGGGACGACCTCTCCGGACCTGCGCTGGCGGATCTGGTCCGGACCCAAAGCTGGTCGGTGGTCAAAGAGGCGATCCTCCCGGATGATTTGACCGCGCTATCCAACCAGATGTCGACGTGGGCCGACAGCGGCGAAATCGACGTGATCCTTGTAACCGGAGGCACGGGTTTTGCGCCGCGCGACGTCACACCCGAGGCCACCCGTGCGGTCATCGAACGCGAGGCACCCGGGCTTACAGAAGCAATGCGCGCTGCCAGCCTCTCGAAAACACCGCATGCCATCCTTTCCCGGTCAGTGGCTGGAATCCGCGGCAAGACTTTGATCCTTAATCTGCCTGGCAGCCCGAAAGGTGCGGTCGAAAACCTGCAGGTAGTCCTGCCTGTCCTGGAACATGCCATAAAAATCCTGCGCGCAGAGGATGCCGGGCATTAGGCCTTGTCATCCCTCCTGGCCTTGGGCTATAATCCGTCCGTTTGAAATTTCACAAAGTAGGTGAGGAAGCATGATCGATGTCAATGAACTTCGAAAAGGTGTGACGTTCGAGCTGGACGGCAGCCTGTATAAAGTGGTGGAATACAGCCATAACAAGACCGGCCGCGGCAACGCCAGCATTCGGGTTAAAGCCCGCAATCTGCAGACAGGCGCCAATATCGAGCGGACCTTCTCCTCCGGGCAGTCAGTGGAAGATGTCCGGCTGGATTTTCATAATGTATCGTATCTGTATCGCGATGGTGATCTCTATTATTTTATGGATAATGAAACCTTCGAACAGCCCGCCATCAAAGCGGAGATGCTGGGCGACGATGCTTTGTATTTGAATGAAGGCATGGAAGTCAAATTAACCTTTTATGACGGCCAGCCGTTGGACATCGAACTGCCTACCTCTGTGGACTTGAAGGTGATCGAAGCCGACATGGCGATCCGCGGCGATACCGCCACGGGTGTAACCAAGAAGGTCAAGACCTCCACAGGACTCGAAGTGCAATGCCCGCAGTTCGTCAAAGTAGGCGATACCATCCGCGTGGATACGCGTACAGGTGAATACGTCACGCGCGTGTAATTTTTGCCCACCTCCGCTTATCTAAGAAAGTGTTTGAAAACCTACTTCGAAGCCACCAAGCTGCTAAGTCACGAAGCTTTTTTCTTGGTGTCTTCGGGTCTTGGTGCCTTTGTGGTTGGAAACTCAAAGTTTTCAGACAATCTTTAAAAGATGGGACGGATGACGAAAATCCAGGCTCGTCATCCGTCATTTTTTATGGAAGGAGACCCGAATGCGAACTCCGGCTGGAAAAGAGTGCAAATATTTTTATGGCGATTATTTTCGTGGGCGCCACGTGGAAGAATGCCGCCTGCTGCAAGCTTCAGGCGAACGCTGGACACCCGACCTGTGCAATACCTGCCCTGTGCCGGCCATAACTTTGGCCAATGCCTGTGAATCCCTACAGTTACGCACCACCGTCTCCAGGCCTCTGCTGGCTGCATTTCAAAGGCGGGTTCAGATCACGGCCTTCTGTGATAAGACAAAACGCGCTGTCGCCGAACCGCAAATAGGTTGCGGCGAGTGTCATACGCTTCCCTTCACATTCGAAGTTAAAGAATGACACTGACCTTACTGCTCGATCTCGACGATACGCTCCTGGGTACGAACATGGAAGAGTTCATACCGGCGTATTTTCAAGCGCTGGCGAAACACCTGGCACCGCACGTCGCACCGGAAGGCATGCTGGCGGCGCTGGCTTCCGGCACACGCGCCATGTTGATGAACGAGGATCCAACGCGAAGCTTGCGTCAAGTCTTCGATGCCGAGTTTTACCCCCAAATCGGTCTGGATCGTGAAAAGCTGCAACAGGTCATCGATCAGTTTTATGATGAGGTCTTCCCAGCGTTAGGTGCGCTGACCAGACCTTTTCCGGAGGCGGTCCCGTTCGTCGAGTGGGCCTTCGCACAGGAATATCGGGTGGCCATTGCAACGGATCCCGTGTTCCCGCTCAAAGCGACCCACCATCGACTGCGCTTTGCTGGTCTCGCGCCGGAAAAATATCCATTCGTCTTGGTATCATCGTACGAATCTTTTCACTACACAAAATCATTCCCGGCTTATTATGCTGAATACCTTGGTCACCTTGGCTGGCCGGAAGGTCCTGTCTTGATGGTGGGCAATGATGTGGACCGCGACCTGGGTCCGGCGCGCGCGCTCGGGCTTGCGACCTATTGGATCAACGGCGACAAAGCTCAGAGGTCCGGACCCGAAGCGATGATGCAAGGCAGTCTCACTGACCTGCGCACCTGGCTTGAGTCCGTTGACTTAAAATCTCTGGAGCCGCGCTTTGATTCGAAAGATTCTCTGCTGGCTTTGTTAAATGCAGCGCCTGCATCCATCGCAGCATTGATGGAGGAATTACCAGTTCCATGTTGGAAATGGCAGCCTGGCGCTTCAGAATGGGCGTTG
>CAYUUJ010000236.1:0-4569 GCA_964447845.1 uncultured Anaerolineaceae bacterium | reverse complement strand
TGTATATCCTGGAGCGCTGGGAGCTCTTAAAGGCTGGACCGAGAGCGCCGGCGTATTTTTACGGCTGGCACCTGAAACGGCGATCCTGCCGGTGCTTGTACGCGGCGTTGTTTGGGAAAAGGCCGCCCGGCATCCGCTATTGGTGATCAAGAGGACGAAAGCGGAAAAAGATAAATTGGCCGCCGCAATACAGCTGCTGGCCCATGTGGTATTCCAAACCAACGACGTACACGTGCGCGTTCAGATCGGGCGCCCGATCACCCTCGAAGGGTTGGGCACAACCGATACCAAAGCGATTCATGAAGCTGTAATAGCCGGGATGAAAACCTTGATCGAAAATCCACCCGAAGGTGAAGGGTATAGTGCAATCTGATTCCTTAGTGACCGAAACACAAAACTCACAGCGAGGAAAATTCTTGCGCGTCTGCGCGGTTTATCTCGTTCTCACCGTTTTATTATGGTGGGCGTTGCGAGATGTACCTGTGACTGCCATCCTGGTCACGCTGCGCCAGCTAAAACTATGGCAGCTTGGTATTTTGTTCACGATCAATGCGCTCGTGATCGTCTTCATGACCATGCGCTGGTGGCTGGTGGTGCGCGCGGAAAGTCCGCGCGTGCCGTTTATACCGTTCATTGGGTATCGTCTTTCAGTTTTTGCGGTGAGCTATTTTACGCCCGGGCCACAGGTAGGTGGCGAGCCGTTGCAAGTCATTTACCTGCGCCGTTATCACCACCTGACAATGGCGCGCGCAGTATCGGCTGTGATCGTGGATAAACTACTAGAATTCCTCGGGAATTTTGTTTTGATCGGGATCGGTCTGGTCGCGATCGCGCGGGCCGGGATCCTTCCAGAAAACGGGAACCTGCCCCTCGTCGGGTGGGCCGCGCTGGCGGCGCTGATGGCCTGGCCGGCCGTCCATCTCGCATTGTTGTATCGGGGCCGGCATCCCGTCAGCGCAGGCTTGCGCGCCGCCTTGTCCCGCTACCAAAAAAAGCACTGGTTCCGTCTGGTGGTCGTGTCTGAATACCTGGCAGGGACTTTCGTCCGCCGTCACCCACGCAAATTGACCGGCGCGCTGGCTGCCTCACTGGTCGCCTGGGCCGGCATGGGCATCGAATATCTACTAATACTGCGCTACCTCCATATAGATCTCACGCTGTGGGAGGCCATGGCCGCACTGACAGCTTCTCTGCTGGCTTTCCTGATCCCGCTTCCCGGTGGGCTGGGCGCGCTGGAGGCCAGCCAGGTGCTGGCGCTGGGCGCCCTGGGCTATCCGGCTGCCAGTGCGATCAGCCTGACATTGCTGATGCGGGCCCGTGATCTGCTCAACGCAGGGTTGGGTATTCTGCTGGCGAGGCGTAGAATAGGCGAGTAAAATCGATCGGACTCATCTCATCTGTACAACAAACCTCCGGAGGTCACATGAAATTAGAAATCAGACATTATGGGATTATCGTATTCACCCTGGCTACAGCCTTTCTCCATCTGTGGGTTTATCCGGACATCCCAGCTACTGATCCGATCTTCCTGAACGGATTTGGCTATCTTCTGCTGCTGGGTCTCTATTTCGCACCCATCCCGACCTTTCGACAATACCTAAAACAGAATTGGTGGGCATTGCTCATCTACACCGTGCTCACCATCATTCTATGGTTCTTCATAGGCGATCTGGATTTCAGCGCCACGCGCACCAGCGCCATCGGATATTACGCCAAGACTGCTGAAGTATTCCTGGTTATTTTCCTGTGGCTGGACCGGCCTGAGGGCTGGACCCGACGTAATTAACATTCCCCCCTCGGTTCCGGGAGACTGCTCTTTAAAGCCACCCAACAAATGGACTTCGCAGAATATGTCGATAAGAAAAATTCCTAGGTAGATGTGATATCTTTTATTAAATGGAATACCGCTGTGACAGTTCGATCGGTTTCGCTCGAGTTCGGAGGTTTCGTTTAATTAGAGTCTAAAATACAAAGGAGTCACAAGATGAATTCAAATGCGATAAAGTACGGGATTCTTCTAAGCGGCCTGGCAACGGCAGTGTTGCATCTGTCTCTTTACCCGGTGTTGGGATTGGATCCGATCTTTCTCAACGGGGTTGGATATCTTGGCTTGCTGGGGGCTTATTTCCTGCCCATCCCATTCTTTCAACAAAAACATAAACTTGTCTGGTGGGCGCTGCTCGGATACACCGTCCTGACCATCGTCTTGTGGGTGGTCATGGGTGAAAAGAATTTCGTCATGGGCACCACCAGCGCCATCGGGTATTACGCCAAAGTCGCTGAAGTCATATTGGTGATTTTCCTCTGGCTGGATAAACCTTAAGATTTCATCCGACAACTCAGCAACAGGACACAAAGTCTCAAAGACACCAGGCACGAATAGTTCGTGCCTTGGTGGTAAGAAACTCTGGGTTTTCGGATAGGTTCCAAGTCAGATATCGAGGGGGTAAAATAAGCACGTGAATCGTAAATCGTTGTACTTCACCGCGGCGAAACAGGTGGAACTCCGCCAGGAGCCTCTGCCTGCGCTCGGCGCGGACGACGTTTTGGTGGAAACGACCCTGTCCGCGATCAGCGCGGGGACCGAGATGCTGGTCTATCAGGGCCGCTTCCCGCGGGGTCTGGAAACGGATCCCACTATTGAGGCCTTGCGCGGCGGCTTTCAGTATCCGCTGGCGTACGGATACGCATGTGTGGGACGCGTAATTGAAATCGGGAAGACAGTTGAGAAAGTTTGGCTGGATCGGCTGGTCTTTGCATTTCAACCGCACACCTCGCACTTCGTTGCCAAAGCCGAATCGCTGATCCCTATCCCCTCCTCCCTTTCCCCTGAATCAGCCTGTTTTCTACCCAATATGGAAACCGCCGTCAACATCGTACAGGACGCGGCGCCGATCCTGGGCGAACGCGCGCTCGTTCTGGGACAAGGCGTAGTCGGCCTCCTGACCGCCTGCCTGCTGCACGAATTTCCGCTCGAGAGCTTGGTCACGGCCGACCGATATGAACTGCGCCGCAAGGCGTCCTTGGATATCGGCGTGCGTGATGCGCTGGATCCTGGCTCTTCAAATTTTCATTCGGCCGCGGTGAGCTTGTCGAACCGCAAGAATTATGATCTAAGCCTCGAACTCAGCGGCTCACCCTCGGCCCTCGACGATGCCATCGCATTAACGGCTTTCAGCGGACGCGTGCTGATCGGTTCGTGGTACGGCGAGAAGCGCGCACCGATCGACCTGGGTGGCGCGTTCCATCGCTCACGCATCAAATTGATCTCATCGCAGGTCAGCACCATCGCGCCGGAGCTGAGCGGCCGTTGGGACAAAGCGCGGAGATTTGATGTAGCTTGGAAAGCATTGGAGAGGATCAAGCCCGAGAAATGGATCACCCACCGGTTTTCACTCCAACAGGCGGCGGAAGCGTATCAGCTATTGGATCAAGCGCCGCAGGAGACGATACAGATCCTGATCACCTTTGATAAAGGTTGAAAAATGAAAACATTCGCCGGCTTCTGGCAAAGATTAGGCGCGTTCGCTCTTGATTACCTGCTCATTGCAGGCTACCTTGCGATCCTTTTCATCGCAGTTACATTCGTGAACGCCGTCACCGATGTGAGTGAACGGCTTTTTTCAAATCGGATACTGGCGCAACTGACAGGCTTTCTTCTCATTACACTTCCGATCTCACTGTATTTTGCCCTGGCAGAGTCATCCGTCCGCCAGGCTTCCTGGGGCAAACAGCGGCTGGGGTTGCAAGTCACGGATTCGAATGGCCGCAGAATCAGTTTTTGGAGAGCCCTCGCTCGCACATTGCTTAAATTTGTACCCTGGGAACTCTCACACACCTTGATCTGGTGGATTACGTTCAAACCCAACGAGACCTCGCCTCTGCTTACCGCAGGCTTTATCGCTGTTTATGCCCTAGTCGGTGCTAACCTGCTTTCCCTTCTCTTGAGCAAATCCCGTCAAACGATATACGACCGGCTGACGACCACCTACGTCATCAAAAAGTAGTCCATCCACCTGACACTTGACACCTGATACCTGACACTTGACACTTGAAACTGGAGCACCTATGTACACCCTGGCCGTCCGCCGTGACTTCATCGCCCGCCACTTCCTGATCGGAGGAGACTGGGGACCGGAGAACTTCCCCAACTCACATCATTTTGTGCTGGAGCTGCAACTCTCCGGTATGGAACTCGACAAGCACGGCTACCTCGTGGATATCGTGGATGTGGAAAAACATTTGGACGAAGTCGTTGGCTATTTCAAAGAACAAATGCTGAACGAAAAACCCGAATTTGCCGGGCGAAATCCATCCATTGAGCATTTCTCACGCATCCTGGCCACTTCGCTGAATGAACGCATCCAAGCGAAAAATATCTCGTCTCTCAAGGTTGTGTTGTGGGAAACCGAGAACGCCTGGGCAGCTTACGTCGTCGAACGTCAAACGTCGAAAGTCTGAACTTTGACATCGACCTTTGACCTTCGACGTTCGACCCCTTACGCATGAAAATTGGTCTCGTAATTTACGGCTCGCTGGATAGTTTGAGCGGCGGATACTTATATGATC
>CAYUUJ010000235.1:0-4570 GCA_964447845.1 uncultured Anaerolineaceae bacterium | reverse complement strand
ACCGGTCCAGCACGCGCCGGGCCTGCTGCGCATTGACCAGGTCCATGTTGATGCTGCGCGGATGCGAGAAAGCCTCATTGATCGCGGGTTCCGTGATCTCATGGAAGACCACGCGTTTGGCGCGCTCGGGTTCGATCTCAGCAGCCTCCATTAAATGCCACGAAATGGATTCACCTTCCCGATCAGGGTCGGTTGCGAGATAAACTTCTTCAGCTGTTTTTGCCAGCTTCTTGATCTCTTTTACAACTTCCTTTTTCTCGTTTGGCACCCGGTATTTTGGCTCAAAGTTATTCTCCACATCCACGGAAAGTTGCGATCGCAACAGATCCCGCACGTGACCGATCGAAGCCCGCACCGTATACCCTTTGCCAAGAAACCTTCCCACGGTCTTGGCTTTTGCAGGCGACTCGACGATCACCAATTTTCCATCCCGATGGATGATCTTCTCGGGAGCCGTCATTCCTTCATGCGCGGGAGTCCTGCCCATGCGATATAACTTCGTCCCGCAAACTGGACATGTCCCGGTGGTGACGGGTGAACCCTTGGCATTAAAACCTGCCACCGGATCCTGGATCTCTCTTTTTGTCTTGCACTTCATGCAATACGCTTCCATGTTCACCTCAATACCCGCAGCCATCAAACCTCTGCGTGTAATATTTGTAGATCTTGTTCAAAACGATACATGACCCAATCCAATTCATCGATATCAGCCCGAAGGGGCTAAGTGTAATTGGTTTTTTCGGATTTTTTCAATTGTTCCACGATCGACCGTACTTTGGACGCCTGATCCTTGCGGCATACCAGAAGTACATCCCCTGTATCCACGATCACCATGTCATCCACGCCGATGGTTACGATCAAACGGTCATCATTGTTGCCATATACCAGCGTATTATTCGTATCCAACTGGATATGATCGGCGCCAACCATGATATTACCATTTTCATCCGGGACCAGTACGTCGAACAGGGAATCCCAATTCCCAATGTCGCTCCATTCCAACCCGCTGGCTGGAAGCACGGCGACTTTTTCCGCTTTCTCCATAACACCGTAGTCTATGGTTTCGTTCTCCAGGGTCGGCCACACGGACTGCAGGACGGCCTCCTGCTCCGGCGTATCCCAGGCAGCCGCGATCTTATCCAGCGCTGCTTTCAATTTCGGCATCTGGCGTTCGATCTCCGCCAGGATCGCATCAGCCCGCCAGATGAACATACCTGAATTCCAGGAATGATCTCCGGAGGCCAGCATTTGTTTGGCTTGTTTTTCATCAGGTTTTTCCTTGAATTTCAAAACCTGGTAGGCCGGATAATTGAATTTATCCGACAATGCCACGCCGCGCTGAATATAACCGTATACTGTTGCGGGGTATGTTGGCTTGATCCCAAGCGTAACAAGATAGCCCTTCTGGGCTACATCCGTGGCTACGCGTATGAGTAAATGGAATAAGTCTACATTGCGGATGAAATGATCGGCCGGCAGGATGACCATTACCGCTTCCGGGTCACGCTTGTTTAAAACAGCAGCAGCCAGCCCCACCACCGAGGCGGTGCCGCGCGGTGCTGGCTCCAATAAAAAATTCCTGGAAGCCAGGTCGGGCGCCTGATCCATCAATTGTTTTGCCTGCTCGTCGACCGTAACTACAATGATCTGATCGGGCTGGAATAGACCGGACAATCGCTGGACTGTGGCTTGAAATAAAGTTCGTTCTTCCACGAGAGGGATCATCTGTTTCGGACGATCGCGCCGCGAGATCGGCCATAAGCGCGTGCCACCGCCGCCCGCCATGATGACTGGGTAGGTATGTTCCATAATTTTAGCTAGAGTAGTCCGATTGTACCTCACGAACCGCGACGTAATTCATTCCCCCCACCTGGCGCACCAATCCCTTCAATTCCATCAACGCCAGCGTTGCAGAAACTTTTTCGATCGGCAGGTCCGCCTGATGGCGGATCTCATCCACATGCAGAGGTTCATGACTGAGCAGATTGATCAATGCCGCCTCGGTCTGGTCGGCAGGCAGGACTTTACGCGCCGCTTTATGAGCGCCCATACGCGTCAGATCCAGGGCTTGCATCAGATCAGCGGCATTTAAAAGAGGCTGTGCCCCATTTTGAATTAACTTGTTCGTGCCTTTACTTTGAGGAGCCAGGATGTTACCAGGCACAGCAAAAACTTCGCGTCCCTGCTCGGCGGCGAATTCTGCCGTCAGCAGCGCCCCACTCGTCTCGCCGGCTTCCACAACCACGACCGCCAGGGAAAGCCCGGAGATGAGCCTGTTGCGCGGCGGGAAATTGGAAGCGTCGGGAGCGGTGCCCAATGCATAATCACTGATGATCGCTCCTTGTGATTCCATTTGTTCCGCGAGCCCACGATGTTCGGGAGGATAAATGCGATCGACCCCAGAGCCCAACACTGCAATCGTCCGGCCGCCGGATTGCAGCGCAGCGCGGTGCGCCACCTCGTCCACCCCACGCGCCAGCCCGCTGATGACCGTGATACGATTCGCCGCAAGAAATGAAGCGATCTCACTGCTGATCTGCCGCCCGTACGGTGTGATCCGCCGCGTGCCGACGATCGCCACCGCGAACAGATCGTCCGGCAGATATTCACCTCGGATATAAAGGACTGGGGGCGGCTGATCGATCTCTTTGAGACGCGCCGGGTAATTCTCATCCTGCCAGGTGAGCACACGAACTCCCTGTGACTCGATCTTTTCCCAGAGTTTTTCGAGGTCGACTGTGGTGCGAGCCTCCAGCAGACGTTCGACCACTTTTTGTCCCAGGCCCGCCGCCCGTAGTTCAGTCGGGTCCGCCTTCCAGGCAACTTCCAGATCCCCAAAGTGCTGGATCAAAGTCTGCAAGCGGACTGCGCCGATCCCTTTGATCAGATTGAAACCAACCCAAAATCGTTTATCGTTCATTTCGTTATTCGAATATCGATCCTCGATGATCGATGATCGCCTCCCTAGAATTAATCCGGGATCAACCCATCCAGCAGGTGAACGCGCATTAAACGGGTGTCCAGGTCAACATTCAGAATGACCGAGGGAATGGCGGGTAAAAGTACATCGTGTCCTTGCTCGTCTGTGATCACATACACATCGTTCGCCCCGGTTTCGATGATCTCGGTCAATTTTCCGAGCGGCCGGCCCGTATCCTCGACCACATCCAGATCGTAAAGTTGATGTTTATAAATTTGACCCTCGGGCAGCGGAGGTATTTCCGTCGTTTTAACAAAAAGCCATTGATTTCGAAAAATGCCGGCTGCTTCGGGAGAGTCAACCTCTTCAAATTTCACGAGCATTCCCTTGGCATGCGTGCGGATCTGTGCCAGAATAACCTGCCGGCGCGATTCGCCCACAAAAAATGCCCTGCCCGTGGTTATTCTTTCTGGAAAATCTGTATGCAGATCCATGATGATCTCGCCATGTACCCCATGTGGCCGGCGCAGAAAACCTACTATCAAATACACAGGCTCGCCCGGCGGCGAGCCTGAACCTTCGGTATTGTTTTCGGGCATTATTGCGGCTCGACTACATCGAGGGTCGCCTGTTTGCCCTCCCTGTCGGCAGCCACACGCAGAAGAGCTCGGATGGAATTGGCCACTTTGCCGCTCTTACCGATCACACGGCCCATATCGTCTTTGGCCACACTTAACTCGATCCGGACCCGCGTCCCGCTTCCTGATTCGCGGACAGCTACATTTTCCGGATGTTCAACGAGAGATTTTGCAATATATTCGATTAAGTCTTTCATGATCAACTCGTTCCCCTCTCATTTTATGAGAAGGGTCAAGATCTAGTCTCGGCGCGTCTTTTGTGGCGCAGCACGCTTGCCCTCGGCCTGGCTGGCTTCGGAAATTAAACCTTCCACGGCCTCGCCCTTTTTAAACCGCTCAAAGCGATCAAGCACCCCAGCTGTCTTGAACACCTGGGCAACGGACTCGGTGGGCAACGCGCCGTTCTTCATCCAATGATAGACTCGATCTTCCTGAACATGGATCGTGGCAGGCTGCGTGCGGGGGTTATAGAAGCCCAGGATTTCCAGAAAGCGGCCATCGCGCGAGGCTTCTTTATCTGCGGCAACAATACGATAAGCGGGTTGCCCCTTTAAACCAACACGTCGAAAACGAATGCGAACCATCGAAGACTTTCTCCTTGAATTAATGATCGAAATGGAATGGTTTCAGACGAGCAAGAGCGTGGTACGACGCCCTGGAAGATCACTTGCAAGCCTTAACCCACAGGCGCTTATTTTACCAGAGATTATTGCGGGAGCGTAAAGGAAATCTTCGTGCCCTGCCCCTCTTCAGATTCCAGCCGGATCGTGCCGCCATGCGCTTCGACGAGGTACTTCGCGATCGAAAGGCCCAATCCCATGCCTCCCGAATCGCTGGAGCGTAGAAAGCGATCGAAAACATGCGGCAGATCCTGGGACGAAATCCCCGGACCATTATCCTCGACGGAGACGATTACGCCGCGGTCTATGCCTTTTGATAGTGATTCGACCGACTCGACAAGACGGCTCGGGGCGGCGCCGCATCGCCAAGATCGACCGCATCGAGGAGAAGA
>CAYUUJ010000234.1:0-4592 GCA_964447845.1 uncultured Anaerolineaceae bacterium | reverse complement strand
CCGGAGCGCCGCCGTTTTCAGCGTACAAACCGGCGTCCATGTAGCGCAGCTTGACCCAGGTTCGCCGCGGCTCGGTACCGAAGACCTGCCCGGCGGCATCGGCGAGCCGCGCCGCCAGGTCGGAGACCGGCGTTTCACCGGGAGCAAGCACAAGTTCCACGTCCAGGATCGGCATGGAATGATTATAAGACCTGTTTAGGTTGGTCTGATGGGACTACGTGCTCTCCACGAATGTCTTGAACTTTAAAAGGCTGTCTCTGGTCCTTTTGAAAAATACGCCCTTCATCATAGCCCCGAAGGCACGCATGAAGATGGAATTAAAAAGGAACTCGGTCTGGACCAACCATTTCGTTTCCGTGGGCGAGACTTCAATAAAGGTGTTCTTAAGATGGTTAACCACGCCGGGTGCAATATAAGTGCCATCCATGGCTTCGGGCTCCACGCGGTGCGTGACCGTTTCCATAAGGATGATCTCGCGGCCATTTTCAATGAAGGTCAATTTCGAGACTGCGCCCGGCCTGCCCGGCTCGCCGCTGACGTGCTCGAAAGATTTCATGCCCTCCTGCCATTTGGACAGATTGTCCGGGTCGTCAAAGGCTTTCCAGACGGCGGCACGAGGTTTTGCGATGTCGATTTCCATATTAAATTTCATGACCAATACTCTATTGCCTTAATAAAATCCGTTCTATTTCCTATTCAACAATGATCTGCATAAAAACGGCATCCCCGAATATCGATCCGTCGGGTGCGAATGCCTGCCAGGCAGACTGATACGTTCCTGGCTCGGCTGGAGCGGTGAAGAGGATCCGCAGTGTAGCCTGGCTGCCGGCTTTGGCAGGATAGAGAGCCTGCTCGGTCAGGGCGCCCAGCGCCTCGGCCCCCACAAGTTTGAACCGATACCTGGAATCCCAACTGCAAGTTCCGCTATTCTGCACAAGCCACTGTTTGTCGATGCTGCCGCCGGGCGGGATGACTGAACCATCCGGCACGGTCAGGTCCTGGACAAATGAAAGTTCATTTGCACAAGCTACCAGCGGCGTTGCGACCGGAGTTTCAGTTGCGGAGAGAACCGCTGGGAATGTGGGTGTTGGGAATGGGGTGTTTGGGATTAGCGTCGCGGTGACGTCCGAGGGTGGGATGAATACCGTAGGTGTGAGTTTTGGCGCGCAGGCTACGATGTTGAGAGTCAGCCAAACAACGGCCGGCAGGATAAGATTGGATCGGTTGCGGGTGTTCGTCATAATAAATAGGGGCGACCCATTAGGTCGCCCCTACGTGAAATGTTATTCTTGTTCTTCGCTGGCGCTGGCGGAGTCGTCGCTGGTTTCTGCGCCCAGATCAAGCGGCAGAGCCACCTCGCCACTCAATGCTTTCTGTCGGACAACAGTCTCGATGTCGGTCATCATGGCGGGGTTATTGCGTAAGTAATCCTTGGCATTCTCGCGTCCCTGGCCGAGACGCTGATCGCCGTAGGAGAAGAAGGCGCCGCGTTTCTGAATGACTTCCAGCTTGGTAGCCAGGTCCAAAATATCCCCGGACTTGGAGATGCCCTCGTTGAACATGATGTCGAATTCGGCCGTACGGAATGGCGGAGCAACCTTATTCTTGACCACACGCACTCGTGTGCGGTTGCCGATTACCTCATCGCCCACCTTGATGGATTGGATACGACGCACATCGAGACGGACTGAGGCATAGAACTTAAGCGCCTGTCCGCCGGTGGTGGTCTCAGGGTTGCCGAACATTACGCCGATCTTCTGGCGCAACTGGTTGGTGAAGATGACCGTGGTCTTGGTCTGGTTGATGGCGCCGCTTAATTTACGCAGGGCTTGCGACATAAAACGAGCCTGCACACCCATGGTCGGATCGCCCATGTCGCCTTCGATCTCGGAACGCGGCACGAGCGCGGCCACCGAGTCGATCACCACGACTTCCACCGCGCCGGAACGGACGAGCGTCTCCGTGATCTCGAGGGCTTGCTCCCCGGTATCGGGCTGGGAGACGAGCAGGTTGTCAATGTCGACACCACAACGCGCAGCATAGACCGGGTCAAGCGCATGTTCCATGTCGATATACGCGGCGGTGCCCCCGGCTCTTTGAGCCTCGGCGACGATATGCTGACAAAGCGTGGTTTTACCGGAAGACTCCGGCCCGTAGATCTCGGTAATACGGCCGCGCGGGATACCGCCTACACCCAGGGCTATATCCAGGGATAAGGATCCGGTCGGGAAGGCTTCTGTTTCCATGCTTTTGGCTTCACCCAGGCGCATGATCGAGCCATCTCCGTATTTTTTCAGGATGTCGCCGACGGCCTTGTCGAGCACGGCCCGTTTGGCGCCATTTACATTTTCATTGACGGCCTCTTCGGCCTTGGCTGTGGATGATTTGCGTGGCATGTTTTAGTCTCCCAATACAAGTTTATAGGTCGAGCAGATGGGCAAAGTATAGCACAAATGTTCGGTTAGTCAAGGGAAAAGCGGGTCAAGTTCCAGGTGTCAGGTGTCAAGTGTCAGGTCAATGGGTAAATTTAGCCGTGATTACGCCTGTACTCAAGGGACGGGGGTCGGGGCAGGTGTCCCAGTCGGCGGCAAAAAGTCCAAGGTGGGGACGGGGGGCGGGCCGACCGTGAAGCCGTGATCACCCCGGAACGTAAAGTAGGTGACCTGCCCGGGGAAAATATCCACCCAGGTTTGCACATCCCGGAACTGGCCGTAATGCATGGTGATCTTATACAACCCGGCCGGCAGGTCGCCGAGCACCAGGTTCTCATTATAGATGGGATCGTGGTTGATGGGTCCGCCGCCGTACGTTTTTACCATGCGCGTTTCATTCGATTCCTCATTCTTAACAAAAACTTCCAATTGTTGCAGCGTATCCCCTTCGGTATCCATCAGGCGGCCGACCAGAACGCCCCAACCCTGCGGCGGAGCCGTCCATAATTCTGGATTATAGGTATAGAAAAAAGAATTCGATGGGAGCCGGACTTCAAAATGCAGGTGCGGGCCGGTGGTGACGCCTGTGGCCCCCACCAAACCGATCAGGTCGCCGGTTTCCACGTGCTGGCCCAGGATCGCGATGATCTTGCTCATGTGGGCGTAGGCCGTATATAACTGTTCGCCTTTATAGCCGAAGTCATGACGGATGGCGACAGCCAGGCCATAAGGGTCTGTCTTGTTATCCGGTGCTTCGGTGTAAAGTCCCCAGCCTGCCCACACGACCGTGCCCGGACCCGCTGCATGGATCGGAACACCTTCCGGTGAAGGAATATCCACACCCGTGTGAATGATGTTAGGCGCAAAATAGATCCCGCCATACCGGTAATCCGCCAACGGCCAGTTCACCTGATCTGCGGCGATCGGACGCGCGAAATAAAAATGATCATAAGATGACATGGACCACGGCACAGGATACAACGGCGGACGCCAGCCGGAGACAGGCGCCGCACCTGGTTGTGGCAGATCGAATCGAAAAGGTTCGAGGGTGGGCGTACGCACATCCACGGGGACCTGCGGGCCGGATTCCGTTAAACCGGCCACCAGCGGCGTTCGCTGGACTGCGGTAAAGCGGCCACAGCCTGCGAGGACAACATTCAACAAGATCAATCTCAGCAGAATCCCAAGAGTCTTACCGCGAAGACGCGAAGGCGCGAAGATTCTTAAACCCTCTTTGCGACTTTGCGTCCTTGCATTGAATCTTTTCAGGACTCCATTGCCCTTCATAGTTAAAAAGTGGGGATTACCGTCGGCGGAGTGTTGGAAGGTGTGGGCGTACTCGTAGGAGGCGGCGGGGTGGTGGTGATACTCGGCGTCAGAGTGTTGCGCGGGGTCCGCGAAGGCCCGGGTGTGGAGGAGGGGACCGGCGTGCGACTCGGGGTGGCTGTCGGGGGCAGGATGCGGGTGGGGGTCACCAGCACTTCGGCAGGATAGAGTTCGAGCATGGCCGAATACCAATTCAGTCCATTATTGAGCACGAATTCTGTGAAGCGCGTGCCCGCGTAATAGGTGGGCCAGTTCGGCAGGGCGGGTAAGCGCTGCCAGTGATATGCCGCGGCGAGGGAGGTAAAGTCCACCCAGTAGCCGGGCGGGACGGGAATATATTTTCCGCCGGCCTCGTAGGAGCGCGGGTCCAGGTCGAAGCGGGCGTTCAAGTCCCAGGGCGGATTTTGGAGAGGTTCACCCTGCGATCCATCCTGCTGTTGAGCGCGCAGGTAAAGGCGCCAGTATGTTTCTGTGCCCACCTGCTCGCGCAATGCAACCATCCAACCGGCATTGACCATCAATGAGTTGATCCTGAAGGCGCGGCCGGTATACAGCCAATCCTCACCGTAGCCGGGATCCAGGGAGGTAGTGATCGGCACGAAGGCATTCTCGAGGCTGACCAAAGCATCCCAACCGGCATCCTTGATGACGCGCGCCCGTAATGCAACGAACGATTCATCCACCAGGTCATGCATCTGCGGATAGGGCGCCTGGACATTGGCAAGCGGAACGACATACCAGCGTTGATTGGGAACGTTCTCGACAGGTGTGACCGCCAGGGCCCAGCCGGGAATCGGTGTGATCCCCGCGGCTTGTCGATACGCCTCCGGCAAT
>CAYUUJ010000233.1:0-4601 GCA_964447845.1 uncultured Anaerolineaceae bacterium | reverse complement strand
TCCAAACCAGTACTTGCCAGTCCTCCTTGGGCTGACACTGACCGAACCTGTCCTGCTGTTTTTTTTCATCGGGATTTTGATCGGGGTCTGGAAGCAGACCACTCCACCCGGAAACGAAAAAGGATCTAACCCCGCAATTAACATTGAATTCTGGTCGTTGTTCCTCTGGTTTGCAATACCATTTACCTTTGTGGTGATTCGCAGGCCGTCAGTCTACGACGGCTTGCGACATTTCCTTTTCATCCTGCCCCCAATTTTTGTGATCGGTGGAACAGCTCTTGAACGCCTTCTCGGATTTTTTAAGGCGGGTTGGATGCGCGCAGGCTTGTTAATCCTACTGCTCTGGCCGGGTATTATAGCTATCGTTAATCTTCATCCCTATGAATATACTTATTACAATACTTTAATTGGTGGGACAGCGGGTGCCTTCCGGCATTATGAAACGGATTACTGGTTAACTTGCTATAAGGAAGCCATGCAGGAATTTAACAACTGGTCAGATGGTGACGCAGATCTTTTTGTCCGTCGTGAACCTCATCTGGCGGCATATTACGCGGAGAATACCATCACGATCCATGATTATCGGCTCGAGAAAAACGAGATGAAGTCAGGAGATTTCCTGCTTGAGAACACGCGCGCTAACGAAGATCTTAATACCCTCAGCAGTGTGCCGATCATTATCGCAGTGAGCCGGGCAGGTGCCGTTTTTTGTTTTGTGAAACAGATCCCTTAATTTTTTACCCGCCGCTCGGTCATGAATTGATGATCGACTATTACCGCCCGTATTTTCCACGCAACGGTACAAAGGAGACTCCCATCATGGATTGGCTTTCATAAGCATCCCCCCTCCGTTGCCAGACCTGTAACACCTGGTCCTCCCGAGCCGCGCCGATCGGGATGACCAGCCGGCCTAGCTCCGATAATTGCTCAAGGAGGGGGTTTGGCGCAGAAGGCGCCGCCGCGCTGACGATGATTCCCTTATACGCTGCAGCCTCAGGCCAGCCCAGCGAACCGTCACCGACATGATAATAAATATTTTTCAATCTCAGGCTGGTCAGCAGTCTTTTTGCCGACTCAGCCAGCTCCGGAATAAATTCGATCGTATGCACCTCTTTCGCCAGTTGAGCAAGGATGGCGGTTTGATACCCGGAACCGGTTCCGACGTCCAGCACGCGTTCGTCACCCTTCAGGTCCAACATCTGCGTCATGAATGCGACCACATAGGGTTGCGAGATGGTCTGACCGGCTGGGATCTCCAAGGCCCGGTCTTCATAAGCGTGTCCACGATATCCTATTGGTACGAATAAGTGCCGCGGCACGGATTCGAACGCCGCCAACAGTCGCGGGTCCAGAAGGCCGCGTCCTTCGATCTGCTCCACTACCATCCGGTGACGCTCGGCTGCATACTCCTCGTTCATGCGCGGCTCCGGACGGTCAGCCGGCGGGCGATCAGACGATCAACCTTGCCCATCGGGTACTCTTCCAACTGGCTCAAACGCACCCATTTCATATTGTCATTCAATGATGGTTCGATCGATTCGCAGTGGAATGCGTGAACAGTGACACGAAAATGGGTGTATGCGTGCTGGACCACTCCCAGTGGTTCCCCTCTCCGGACCTTGAGCTTGTATCCCGTTTTCAAAGCCATTTTCAACCCCCGGGCGGGGTCGCCTTCCACGCGGCCGTTTGGGAACTCCCACATCCCGCCCAGCAATCCGCTGGACGGTCGCAGCGCTAGCAGCACACGCCCATTTTTCACGATCACGCCAGCTGCATGTATGTAATGCGGAGAAACTTTCTTTGGTTTGAGGATCGGGCGCTGTTCCTGCAAACCCAACTTTCTAGCCTGGCAATTTTCCATCAGCGGACAATTCAAACAGCGCGGGTTTTTCGGCAGACAGATCGTGGCTCCCAGATCCATGAGTGCCTGGTTGTAATCCCCTGCCTGCCCCTTCGGTAGATATTTTGCCGCCAGACCCCATAAAATATTTTCGCCGGCAGTCGAATCGGCTGCCTCCGTCACATTGAAAAGCCGCGCCAACACACGGCGCAGGTTGCCATCCAAAATCGGCTCATCCCGTCCGAACGCGATCGAAGCGATCGCTCCGGCGGTGTATCGTCCGATACCTGGAAGAGCCCGCAGCTCCTCCAGGTTATTGGGGAGAACATTGCCATGTTTTTCAGCAACGATCCTCGCAGCTTTTTGAAGGTTGCGACCGCGGCTATAGTAACCCAGCCCCTCCCAAGCGTTCAATACATCGCGCTCAGAGGCAACAGCCAAAGCTTTGATCGTTGGAAATAACCGCATCCACCGATCAAAGTACGGAATTACAGTTTCGACGCGCGTCTGCTGGAGCATGATCTCAGAGACCCAGACTGCGTACGGATCGGGATGTCCGCGCCAGGGCAGGCGACGGCCATGCTCATGGTACCAGACGAGAAGATGGGAGGTTAGTTGGAACATGGATGGGGTTGTGAATGATAGTTCGGTAGTTAGGTAGTTTGGTAGTTTAGTAAGATGTACAAGGTTCAAACATTAGATCGCTTAGGTAAGCGGTTTCCGCTTGGGGAAAGGCAACAAGGCGGGCTTCGATAAATCCATCTTGTTGGCAACCCAACAGGATGGCATCCGCGCCATGATCAAATGGCCGCGGGTCTGTGGCAGGGAAGAGTGCATCGATGGAAACCTGATTCAGGAGCAGGAAGCCGGTGCGTGGAAAATCACGGTAGGCATATGCAGGCCAGGCATTGGCGGACGATATGCCCGCCTCCCGATGGAAGAAGCGCGGATAAAGTAAGCGGCCCTGGGTTATGACTGCTTCAGGTTGAGCAAGAAATGGCCCGACGCCGGAAGAAAGCAGCGGACCCGAGACAGCAACCAGGCGCGCTTCGAGCGTCGAGGGGGTTTGATCAGCATAGCGCGGCGCGGCGGTCAGCTCGGCGAGCCACGGCAGTGCGCCGATCGACGCGAATAATAAAACCAAAGGCAATAAAGGTTTAAGGGATTTGGGATTTAACGCAAAGGCGCGAAGACGCGAAGATTCTTTTTCGGGTTCATCGCGTCCTTGAGCCTTTGCGTTTAGCACTTCACCTTCATCAGAGTCCGCGCCAAATAGCAGCGCGAAGCTGCCTAGAACTTCCACAAAACCGATCCCAAAATAAAAATAGAGCACCCAGTCTGCGGGCAGATCGTAACGCCAGCCGGAAAAGCGGCCGATAGCCGTTGCCAACATATAACTGATATTGAATGTCAACGGCAGCAGACCTATCCACCGCCAACGATGCCAGGCCGCGCCCACACCGATCGAGAAGAACGCGAGGTAGATAGTGATAAGAAGCAAGTTGTACCGGGCCAGGTTTCCGTCCCAGCTTAACCAGTAAAGATTGATGGGTTGAAAAATTCCATTGTAGGTTTCGATCAACGGGAGCGCCAGCAACCCGCCGATCTCGCCGGCCAGAAAATGATTGGCGATGAAGCCGAATACAAAACCGGGATCTTTCAGCGTGAAATCGATCAACACGCGGGCCAGGGATTTATTCTCAAAGTCGTAATTCACGGTATCCAAATTGCCTGTATACGCGTATTGGCTGGCAATGACTTTGTACTGAAACGGTGCATCGAATGCAAACTGACCACTCTTGAGATAGTTGTGCGTCAGCCATGGAACGATCGCGATCGCGATCCCCAGAACAAACAACAGGATGGCGGGTATCCAGCGCCGGTCCTTCATCCCGTATGCCATTATTCCTACCAAGAAAAGAACCGGCAAAACCAATAGTGATTGGGTGCGCAGAAGCAGGAAGATCCCGAAGACACCTCCCGCTAAAAAAGCCGATTTTACATCCCGCCGTTCCAGCCAACGCATGGCGAACAAACAAGAAACACACAGCAACAACAATGTGGGCAGGTCCACCAATAAGGTTTTACTGTGGGACACGCGCGTTTCAGAGGAGATCCACAGGCTGGTGAATTCACGAAAAATGGCAAATAATGCGATCGTGATCCCCGCGGCGCGGCTGTGTAGTTTTGCAGCCAGGGTGTAGAGCAGCACGGGAATCATTGCCAGCAGAAACGTCTGTCCGGCGATGATCTGCGAGTAGTTTTCACCGAAGATCGTGTGTAGAAAGGTTAAAAAGACAATATAGAGCGGGCGGGTGGGGATTTGACCTTGATACGGATGGCCGATCAAAAGGCTGTGCGCCATCGAGTCGTAGTAGCCGGCATCCGAGTAGGGGAATGGCTGCTGGGCGGGAGGATCGATCTGGACATAAAAACTATTCCTGAGCACCTCATTAGGCACGCTGAGCCACAGCATAACGGCGAACAACCAAATTACAAATGGAAGGAGGATGTCCATCCTTTTCGAGGCAGTTTTGGAAAGAGAAAAACAAAAAATAAATATTCCAATGATGAGCGCCACCGCAAACTGCCAGCCCAATATCGGCACTCCGGGTTCAGCCCAATAGGCGGGATCGGGCGTCAGGCCAAGGTGGGTTAATCGGACAAACCCCAATACAGAAAGCAGAAGGCAGAATACAAAGAACGCTGCTTTAAAGAGGGGTTTGCGCACAGAGAGCGTGCCGGGATGGATTCCGTTTCT
>CAYUUJ010000232.1:0-4611 GCA_964447845.1 uncultured Anaerolineaceae bacterium | reverse complement strand
ATGCTGACGGTATCGTCCAGCACGATAATGGAAGCAGACCCAAGGTCCGCGCCGAGTGTGCGCACGCTGGCGTAATCGATCGGGGTATCCAGGGTCTTGTCGTCCACCACGATCAACGACGAGGAGGCGCCGGCGGGCATGATGGCTTTGACCGGGCGTCCGTCCAGAATGCCGCCGCCGTGTTCATAGATCAACTGGCGGAAGGTGGAGCCGAAGGGCAGTTCGTAATTGCCCGGCTTGCGCACGCGGCCCGAAAGCGAAAAGACCTTCACGCCCGTGCTGTCGGTTGTGCCCATGGACTTGTACCAATCCGCGCCCTTGGCGAGGATCATCGGCACGTTGGCAAATGTTTCCACATTGTTGATGATGGTCGGCTTGCCATACAAACCCACCGCGGGCGGGAACGGCGGGCGCAAGCGCGGCTGGCCGCGTTTGCCCTCCAGCGATTCGAGCATGGCGGTCTCTTCGCCGCAGATGTATGCGCCGGCGCCGAGATGAATATGGATCTTTAATGAATAATCCGTGCCCAGGATCTTATCCCCGAGATAACCGGCCTTTTCAAGCCCGGCCAGCTTCTGTTCAAGGTCCGCCGCCAGCTCGGCGAATTCGCCGCGCAGATAAAGATAGGCGGCATTCGCGCCCACCGCGTATGAAGCGATCGCCACGCCCTCGATGAATTGGAAGGGATTGCCCTCCATGATCTCGCGGTCCTTGAACGTGCCGGGCTCGGACTCATCCGCATTGGCAACCACGTAATGCGGCCAGTTCTTGTTATCGATAAAAGACCATTTCATGCCGGTCGGAAAGCCTGCGCCGCCGCGGCCGCGCAGGCCGGAGTTCTTGACTACATCCGTCACTTCGTTCGGCTTCATCTGGCGGACTGCCTTTTCGAAGCCTTCGAAGCCGCCATTCTTTTTATAGACTTCGAGCTGATCAAAGTCCGGAATATCGCGATGCCGCAGCACGACGTGGCTCACTTCGCCACCTGCGCGCCGGCTTTTTTAAGTTTCTCGATCAGATGCATGGCTTTATCCACGGTCATGTTCTCGTGATACTTCACACCGTCAGGGCCCTGGGTCTGAAAAACCGGCACGCGATCGCAGGCTGCCAGGCAGGTGACAGCCTGCAGCGTGACCAAGCCGTCGGGTGTGGTTTCACCGACCTGTATGCCAAGGTGTGCGCACAGTTCATCCATGAATTTGTCGGCATCCCGCAACGCACACGGCAGGTCCGTGCAGACCTGCAGATAATATTTGCCTTCTTTTTTGTCGTGATACATCGTGTAAAAACCAACGATCGCGCCGATATCCGTCTCGGTGATGCCCACGATCTGCGCGATGTCCTGCATGGCTTCTTTCGTAATGTAACCGTCATCCTGCTGGGCCAGGTATAGCAAAGGCATCACGGCGGAGCGTACCCCCTCCGGCGGATACTTGGCCAGGATCTGTTTCACTTCCTTTGGATGTTTCTGCGCCAGGCTCATCGGTCAATATCTCCAAGCACAATATCGATCGAGGCCAGGATGGCCACCAGGTCCGCCACCAGGTGGCCTTTGACCATGATCGGGATGGCGCCCAGGTTATCGAAAGAAGGCGTGCGCCAATGGACGCGGTAGGGTTTCGGGCCGCCATCGCCCTCCAGATACACACCCAGCTCGCCGCGCGGTGATTCGACTGCGCAATAAATGGAACCCTTCGGCGCAGGGAAACCCTCGGTCCACAACTTGAAGTGGTGGATGAGCGCCTCCATGCTGACGCCGATCTCCGAACGCGGAGGCGGTACGAACTTGCGATTGGCCGAGTTGACCGGGCCCATCGGCAGTTTATTCAATGCCTGTTCCGCGATCTTCAGGGACTCGCGCATCTCATCGATGCGAACGATATAACGCGCAAAGGTATCGCACTCGCTGCGCACGGGAACATCGAAATCATATTGATCGTAGCCGCAGTACGGACGCGCTTTACGCAGGTCCCAGTTCACGCCGCTGGCGCGCAGGTTGGGGCCGGTCACGCCGTATTGCAGGGCATCTTCCCTGCTCAATATGCCGATGCCCACGGTGCGGTCGATCAAAAGCGGATTCTTGGTCAACAGGTCTTCGTATTGGTCGATGCGATTGGGGAACATCTTGATGAAATCGCGCACCGCGCCTTCAAATTCGACCGGCACATCGCGCCATAAGCCGCCCGGGCGGATGTAGGTCGTCATCATGCGCTGGCCGGAGCACAGCTCCAGGATGTCCAGGATCCGTTCGCGCTCGCGGAAGCAGTACAGGAACATCGACATGGCCGCCAGGTCCAGGCCGAAGGCGCCCAACCAAACGAGGTGCGAAGCGATGCGCTGCAGTTCCGTCAGGATCACGCGGATGGCGAGCGCGCGCGGCGGCACATCCAGGTCCACCAATTTCTCCACCGCCATGCAATAGGCCAGGTTGTTGCCGGTGGTGTTCATGTAATCCAGGCGGTCGCTCATCACTTCGGCCTTCAAGTACGTCTTGGCCTCCATGTTTTTTTCGATGCCGGTGTGCAGGAAGCCGATGTCCGGAATGGCGTTGACGACTACCTCGCCGTCGAGTTCGAGCAACAGCCTTAATACGCCGTGCGTGGACGGGTGCTGCGGACCCATGTTCAAGAGCATGGTCTCGCCCGTCAGGGCGCGTTCCGAGACCAGATGTTTGTACGGTCCGACCGGGATCTCTTCCATCTGATATTCGTTCGTCATGTTTATTCCGAAGCGTAAGGCTTGCGAAGATCGATCTCGTCGATGTTGAACGTGAACTGCGGCTCTTCGTAGCCCAGCGGATAATCTTTTCTGAGCGGATGTCCCTGCCAATCGTCCGGCATAAGGATGCGGCGCGGGTCGGGATGACCGTCGATCTCGATCCCGAACATATCCAGGATCTCGCGTTCGCGCCAATTCGCCGCCGCGTAGATGTGCGCCGCGCTCGGGACCCGGGGGTCGGTCCCGTTCACCGGGACGCGTAACTGCAGGGACAGATTTTTGATCAATGAGGTCAGTTGGTAAATGATGTGGAAACGGGGGGTTTCCTGCGGCCAGTAATCCACCGCCGTCATGGCCGAGAGCAATTCGAAGTCCTGTTCGTCACGCAGGGACGTCAACGCCGCCACGATCTGCTCCGGTTTAACGAATACGTGCACTTCATCCCGGAATTCTTCGAACGTGACGCTGAATTTCTGTTGTAGTGCCTGAACGATTGGTTCGAGTCGTTTTTCCATATGTCAGGTGTTTAGTGTGAGGTGTCAGGTGTCAGGTGTCAAGTGTCACGTGCCAGGTACCATACATTACGTTTTACGTTTTTGTTTTTTGCTTTTTGTTTTTTCTGTTTTGCTGTTTTGCCGTTTTGCGGCCCAGGCTTACGTATTCGCGACCAGATCTTTAAATTTCTCACCCTTGACCTTCTCATATAGCGTGACAATGCTGTGGATTAACGCTTCGGGCCTCGGCGGGCAGCCGGCGCAATACACATCCACGGGGATCACTTCATCCACGCCTTGCACGATGGCGTAATTATTGAATACCCCGCCGCAGGCAGCGCAATCGCCCATGGCGATCACCCACTTGGGCTCGGGCATCTGATCATATAAACGGCGCACGACCGGTGCCATCTTGCGCGAGACGCGCCCGGCCACGATCATTAAGTCGGATTGGCGCGGGCTGGCGCGCATCAACTCCATGCCGAAACGGCTCATGTCATAGTCCGAAGCCTGGGCAGCCATCATCTCGATCGCGCAGCAGGCCAGGCCAAAGAGCATCGGCCACATGGCATTGGTGCGCGCCCAATTCACCACGCCTTCCAGGGAGGTGGTCACGATGCCCATCTCGCCCATTTTTTGCTCTACTCCCATTCCAGCGCTCCCTTCTTCCAGGCATACACAAACCCCGCCAGCAGGATGAGGATGAAAATGGTCATCTCGATCAAGCCGAACAGCCCCAATTGGCGGAAAACCACCGCCCAGGGGAGGAAAAACACCACTTCAATGTCGAAAAGAATGAAAAGAACGGCGATCAGATAAAAACGGACCGGCATGCGCCGTGTGCCTTCCCCGATGGGATCCATCCCGGATTCGTACGGCATGGCTTTGGCGGCGGATTTTTTCTTCGGTCCGAACAATTCCCCCAGGCCGATTGCGATCAACGCGACCATGGTCGCGACAATAAGCATAATGGCAATGGCAAGATACTCTAACAGCATGGGGCCTCGCTCAGCGGTCTATCCGTGAAATCTGACACTACCTGCCTGGTCAGTATATCATAAGAGAACACGCGCGGCGAGAAAAAGTGTCACATTTCACAAGACCCAAATGGGTGAATTTAGAATGAAAATGGATCTTCAAGACCAGGTAATAGGTTTTTTTTCACGAATTTTCGCTAATCAACGCTAATTGGTTTGAAATTAGTGAAAATTCGCGTCAATTCGTGGACAGTTTTTTAGTTTTGCGTAAGTACATATTAAAAAAATTCAAGGCGGACAAGTTGTCCGCCCTTTCGGAATTACTACAAATAATCCTTCAGCTGCCGGCTACGCGTGGGATGCCTCAGTTTCCTGAGCGCTTTGGCCTCGATCTGACGGATGCGCTCGCGCGTGACGTTGAA
>CAYUUJ010000231.1:0-4613 GCA_964447845.1 uncultured Anaerolineaceae bacterium | reverse complement strand
CTGGAAGAACACCAGCACCTTCGGGATTTACGATTTACGTTTCACTTCTTCCACTTCTTCATCTTCAACACAAAATCATACGGGTATTCGGCCAGGATCTCCATACAGCCATCCGGCCGCACCCAGATCGAATCTTCGATGCGAACTCCCATGCCTTTTTCGGGATAATACAATCCGGGTTCCGAGGTGATCACCACGCCCGCTGCGAGGCGATGGCTATCGTCGATTTGTAAACTGCTGAATGGGCGTTCATGAATATTCAAGCCGACGCCATGTCCCAGGCTGTGGACATACCCCTCCAAAGGAGCAGGCGTATTGAGCTGTGATTTATGGCCTTTGGATTCAAAATATTCGCAAGTCATCAATTGGTAATCTTTAAAGGACGCGTTGAGATCGAAATTCTCCATGAGTTTGTCGTAAATTTCCTTCACCTGATCGTAGAGCTCCTGGGCATCAGGTGTAGCATAGCCCAGGCTCCAGGTGCGGGTGAAATCATAATAATATCCGCCACCGGATTCGGCCGGATAGATGTCGTAAATGATCGTTTGCCCGAGGCGTACCAGGTCCTCCGGGGTTCCCGAAGAATGCGGTACGCCCGCGTCGTGGCCAATGGCAAAGATTACACCTTCGGGTAATTCCACCCCCCGCTCCGCCACCCACAATCGTATTTTAGCCTTCACGTCACCAACGGTAAGCGGCGCGCCATCTTCTTTTAAAAGTACCTCGCCCTCACCTACTTCCCGGGATGTGAGATAGTCGGCGGTCAGACCCACGATATCGGTCGTCAACCTGCCCATCTGGCGAATACGTTCGACCTCGGATTCTTCCTTGGTCTCCATGGCGCGAATGAGTACGGAGTCCATACCTGATTCGCCGACCCATTCCACATCCGGGAGCAATCGTTTCAGGTGGTTGATGGCGGCAAAAGCGCCGCCGAACTCCACGTGCCCGTACACCCCAACCCGGGCTTTGACTATGCCCAGGTCCTTGAATATTCTCTGGAACCGCAGCGCGCCGACCAAGGCCATATCGCCATTGGCCTCCTTGTGTAACTCCTTCAATGGATAGGTACTGAATGAACGCGTCTGCAATCCTGTTCTGGCAGCCTCTTCCCGTTCCATATCGTTGTAGTATAAGAGCGGCTCTTCCCCGCGTTTTTTGATGAGCGCTGCGCTGCTGATATGTCCACCGCCCGTAAAATAATACATCGGCGGATTGTGTTCGGCGCTGCCCAGCACGAGCAATGCGTCCAGATTTTTGGCTTGCATGAGAGCATCCAGGTCGGATTTCATAGATCTCCTGATAATATTTTAACGCGAATGGTGCGAATTTACGAATAACGCGAATAATTACTTTTCAGGGTCCGGCCCTTGTTGAAGGGGGCGCGGCGCACGACTCGCAGGTTTTCGGGGTGTGTTTAAAATACGGCTATACTCAACGCGGGACGCTCCAAAATTTACAACGATTGCAAGCTGCAATCTGGTGGCTTTCAAATAAGAAAGAACCTGTTGCTCATGGATCGGCACTATTTTAACCACAGTTTTGTATTCCAGGATCACCCGCTGATTTACAATATTATCCAGGATGTGTTCACCAATTTTTGTGCCTTTGAATTTAACAGTAATCCGCTTCTGCCTTTCGATTTCCAATCCATCCTTGCCTAATTGTATCGCCATTGCTTCATCATACAAGGACTCAAGAAAGCCCGGCCCTAACTCATTATGGACTTCAAATGCTGCTTTAATAATGCGGTAAGATAATTCCTTTTCAATTATTTCACTGACCATTTTTAATCTCCCCTTGGCGTCATTCGCCTATTCGTGTTATTCGCGTTTAAGTACTGAGCGCATTCTTCACTCCCACCAACAACGCTGCTTCCTGCTCCGGTAATACCGTGCGCGGGTCGAGCAGGACTTTGCCGGCCTCCGTACGGGCAATGATCGGCGGATGCTGGGCGCGTAATTTTGCCATAAATTTATCCGGATATTTGATCTCCAGCGCCAGCAAATAGGTGGGCAGCGTCTCGCCCGGCAGGCTGCCCCCGCCGATTGTGGATTGACCCTCAACCGCCTGGCCGTATCCGACTTCGTCCACCCAGCGTTCGGCCTGGATCTTGAGTTGATTCAAAGTCAGAGACATCATCTTCCAAATGGGGATTTCCCGCTCTACCTCATCTCTCAGATAATGCAGCAAAGTGGCGCTCAAACCCGCCAGGCAGGTTTTATCCGCGCGCATCGCCCGCGCCAACGGATGCCGCTTGAGCTTCTCGATCAGCTCCGCCTTGCCGACGATAATGCCCGCTTGCGGACCTCCCAGCAGTTTATCGCCCGAAAAACAGACCAGGTCCGCGCCGGCTGCCAGCGATTCCTGCACGGTTGGTTCGTGCGCCAGTCCAAATTTAGTTGTGTCAATTAACGCACCCGAGCCGAGATCGTCCACCACCGGAACATTGGCTTTATGCGCAACCTGAACAATCGCACTTAAATCCGGTTCTTCAGTAAAACCGACCAACTGGAAGTTTGAACGGTGGGCGCGTAAGACCAATGCGGCCGTTCCTGCCAGCGCCTCCACGTAATCATTCAGGTTGACCCGGTTGGTGGCGCCCACCTCCACCAGTTTCGCCCCGGACTGCTTCATCACATCCGGTACACGGAACCCGCCGCCGATCTCCACCAATTGCGTGCGCGAGATGACCACTTTCTTGCGGGCTGCCAGAGCGGCCAACACCAACAGGACCGCGGCAGCATTGTTATTGACCACCAGGGCGGCTTGTGCCCCGGTCAAGCGTTGTAACATCGACTCGGCGTGCACCGAACGCGAACCGCGCTGCCCTTTAATGAGGTCATATTCAAGGGATGAATAGCCGCGTACGGCCGCGTCCATGGCGTGGATCGCAGCCGAGCTGAGCGGAGCGCGGCCCAGGTTGGTATGCAGGATCACGCCGGATGCATTGATGACCGGGATGAGGGTGGATGTGGTCCACCTGATTAGATGGGCTTCAGTGCGAGCGAGGATCTCTTCGTTTGACGGCAGCTCAGCCGGAGGTTCCGATTTGAATGCGCTACGGATGTCTTCAAGCGTGGTCCTGAGGGCATCCAGTGTTAATGGCCGGCTATAAGCAGCGATCAACTCTGCAGCGGTTTGGGTTTGCAGAAGTTGTTCGATCGAGGGAAGGTTACGGAGTGTCGTCATGCGGGTCAAGGACCGGGGGACGCCAGTGAGCGCGTTCGCGCAGCCGGATGAAGTATTCAACTGCCACAAAGCCGGCGCCCAACCCGAGCACCACATACAAAGAAACAAGATGACCGAGCTGCAACCATGCAAGCGTCGCGCCATAAACACCGACCCACAACGCCTGCCGCGTGATGACGTTTGGCTCGATCGGCGGATGACTCGGGAATCGACGATGAAAAAAGTAGACGATCGGCAGGGCTGTACCTGTCAGCCCTAATATGCCTAGCACATAAAATCCCCAACGCGCCCAAACCACCGGCGTGACCCTTAATACATAGATCATCAGGATCAGTCCACCCCACCCGATGATGAACATCGTAACTGCCGAAGGAAGGAAATCTCGAAACGGGAGCCTGCGCTGCATCGCTTGAATTATACTCGGTGTAGAATATCTCACCTCCAGCCAACAAGCATGAACGATCACCAAACGAATATGGAAAGAAAAGGATCAACATGAATGTAAGCGAAGCCATACGAACCAAACGCGCCATACGAAAGTTTCAGGAGAAGCCATTATCAGAGGATGTTATTGCCGCCATTTTGAATGCAGGGCGGCGTTCCCAATCCTCCAAGAATGAACAAACCTGGCATTTCATCGGTGTGCGGGACAAATCCGTATTGAAAGCGCTTTCCGAATGTGGCACATACGCTGGTCACCTGGCAGGAGCAGCTCTCGGTATAGCGATCCTCACTCCCGAGCCGACCGCGAAATTCCAGTATATGTTCGATGCCGGGCAGGCTGCGGCTTACATGCAATTGGCAGCCTGGGAGTTAAGTGTCGGCTCATGCCTGGCTTCGATCTACGAAGGCGAGAAGGCACGTCAGATCCTGACTTTCCCAGCCGATTGGCATTTACGGATCGCGCTTTCATTCGGGTACCCTGCCAGCGAGAATTTGCTTACCGCCAAGCCAAAAAGAGGTGGACGGCGCGAATTTGGTGAGGTTGTTCATTTTGAAAAATGGAAATGAGCACTCGTCGAGTATTCCAGGAAGGCCATTGTTATAAATCTACCAGGATTGCTTGTGTAGCTGGGGTATCCCGTCTGATTTACGCTCGCTTATCGTATTAAGGATTAACCAAGCTTTTCCAAGGAGATTAAAAATGGTTAAACCTCTTACGATCGCATTTTTGGCTCTGACATTGATCCTCAGCGCCTGCTCCCCGTCTTCTATCTCCAGTTCGGCGGATATATCCGCGGAGGTAGCCGGGACCTACGAGTGCTTTAGCCTCGACAACGGCGAAGCGGGTGCGTTTAATACACTGACTTTGAATGTGGACGGCACCGGGGTCTTCGGCTCCTCAACCCTCACCTGGACCTATGAGCCGGGCACGAATCAGATCACGTTCGGAGGCGAGGCGGGTCTGCAAGATGCCACCT
>CAYUUJ010000230.1:0-4629 GCA_964447845.1 uncultured Anaerolineaceae bacterium | reverse complement strand
GTTTCGGCTGATCGCCCGCTTCTTTCGATTTCTAAACACCGAACCGGATGAACATCCTCTCGTCGACGTATTGACGGGCGTGGTTACAGATCAGGCGGTGCGTGCCTTTATCTGGACGGAGATCGAAGCGCTGCGCGCGCACTTGTTACGGGCAGTGCTCGGACTGGCACTCGGTGTCAGCATTTCCTTTTATTTCACCCGGAAGATCATCGAATTCCTGGCCCTGCCGATCGGGGGCCTGAGTGCGTTGAAAGCCATCGAGGTGACCGAATCAGTGGGCGTGTTCATGCGCGTGGCACTATTAACCGGAGTCACGCTTTCGCTCCCATATATCGCCTTCGAGTTTTGGTTGTTCGCCGCCCGGGGCGGACTTAAACCGCGTGAAAAAAAACTGGGGTTAATAGGCATACCGCTGGCGACCATCCTGTTCACCGGTGGAATGGCGCTGGCGTATTTTTTAATCTTACCCACTGCGCTGCCTTTTCTGTTAAACTTTATGGGAATTGAAGCGGAACTGCGGCCGCTGTCTTATTTTGAGTTTGTCACCGGCCTGATGTTCTGGCTCGGCGTTTTTTGTGAGTTTCCGCTGGTGATCTACGTTCTGACGGCTTTGGGCGTTGTGAAACCACAGATCCTGACTCAACAATGGCGCTTGGCGGTCATCCTGATCGCGATCCTGGCCGCTGCCATCACGCCGACCATCGATCCGATCAACATGTCACTGGTTATGCTGCCAATGATCCTGCTTTACTTCGTGAGTATCGGCTTGAGTTTTATCGCCTACGCCGGGCGCAAGCCAACCGTGAATTCAACTCCAGTCGGAGAGGGAAAATGAGAAATCATCCTTCAGGATATATCACCAGGTCCAGCCTCATTCTTCTAAGTATCGTTTTCTTCGTCGGCCAGGCTTGTACCTTTTCGCTGGTCAAGTGGCCCGTCTTCCCTTCACAGCCTTCGCTCGTGCCTGGCCAGATCGGCCCTACTCCCACACCGCAACCCATGGCGCAAACCACCTTCGTCGTGAGGCTGCCGGAACCGTTGGCCGCGAATGAAGCCCTGGTCTTGATGATCCTGGATGAAGTCACCGGGCTCTCACTCAATCCGGTACTCTATCAGATGTCGCCGCGTGACTCCCTGACATTCACAGCTGTCCTTCCGCTGCCGTTGAATGCGGTGGTCAAATATCGTTATGTTCGGCGCAGCAGTGTTCAGGTCATGGAAGATACGAGTCTCGGCAAGCTTATCCGCTATCGCCTCTTTTCTGTGGTGGGTCCGGGGGAAGTTCAGGATGTGGTCAGCGATTGGGGCGATAGAACCTATGCTCGCCAGATGGGCAGTATTCAAGGCCGTGTCATCAACGCGGATACCGGCACACCGCTCCCCGGAATTCTGGTGACCGCCGCGGGCGTGCAATTCCTCACCGATTCCGCGGGACGATTCGATCTGCAAGGGCTGCCCGTGGGAGTCCATAACCTGGTGGCTTACTCGCTGGATGGCATTTATCTACCATTTCAACAAGGCGCGGCAGTCGGAGCCGGGCAAAACACAACCGTAGAAATACGCGCCCGACCCGCGCCCATGGTCAGCGTAACTTTCTCCGTTGTAGTGCCCGCAAATACCGTACCGGGCTCACCAGTACGGATCGCTGGTAATCTTCTGCAACTTGGCAACACATTCGCGGACTTGCAGGGTGGCGTCAGCACCAATGCGGATCGAATGCCGGTCATGAGCTTGACTGCCGACGGACGCTACGTAACCACCGTGAGTTTGCCGGTGGGAGCTTATGTGCAATACAAATACACCCTGGGCGATGGCTTCTGGAACGCCGAGCATAAAACACAGGGTGAATTCGTTCTGCGTGAAATGATCGTGCCCGCGCAGGATGTGATCCTTCAGGATCAAGTGGCTACCTGGCAAGCCGGCTCCTCTTCGCCGATCCTGTTCGAAGTGACTGTCCCGGCCGTAACCCCGCCAGGAGATATCATTTGTATTCAGTTCAATCCATACGGCTGGACCGAGCCAATACCGATGTGGCCACTTGGAAACAATCGCTGGGTTTACAAGCTCTACAGTCCGCTCAATATGCTGGGTACTTTCTATTATCGATATTGTCGAAATGCGCAATGCAACAGCGCAGATGATACAGCCACTGCAGGCGCCTCAGCAGTCGGACGGGCGATCTCGACCAGCCTGGTCGACCAGGATATCCAGGACACCGTGACTGCCTGGAAGTGGTATGAAAACCCCGAACCGACAACACTGGTCGGCGCCGTGATTTCACCGCGGCCCGGAGGTTTTGTGGCCGGCGTTGAACTGCAACCGAACTTCCGTCCAAATTGGTCTTATTACACACCGCAGGCTCTTACAAATATTCAAGCGCTGGGAGCGAACCAGGTCATCCTCACACCCACCTGGACCTATTCGAATCTCGCGCCGCTCGGATTTGTTCCCGTACCCGGACAGGATCCAATGTGGATCGACTCGGCCATCATGATCAGCCAGGCTCGCGCGCTGGGTCTTAACGTGGCGCTGTTTCCGCGACCGCAGTTTGTAGATTCGGCCGCCCAATTTTGGTCTGCCGCCCCACGCGATGCATTGTGGTGGCAAACCTGGTTTGACCGCTACCGCGCCTTCGCGGTCAATTATGCCGATCTCGCCTCACAGACCGGATCCGATACCCTTATCCTGGGCGGCGATTGGTTAATTCCTGCCCTGCCCGGTGGCACACTTGCGGATGGTTCGCTCTCCGGAGTTCCGCCGGATGCCGAGCTCCGCTGGAAAACCGTCATAACCGAGGTTCGTCAGCATTTCAATGGCCGGGTTTTGTGGGCGCTACCTTACACTCCCGGCAGCTTGCAAACCACATTAACCTTTTTACAAGACACAGATGGCGTCTACTTGCTCTGGTCTGCCGGCTTAACCGGCCAGCCTGGAACATCCAAGGCAGACCTTTCTAATGAAGCCGGCCGCTTGCTCGATAACGAAATCTCGCCATTGGCTTCATTGTTGAACAAACCCATTTACATTGCTGTGAATTATCCCTCCGTGGCCGGTGCGGCGACCGGCTGCCCGAGTCACACTCCGGGTAGCTGCCTGGAATGGGAAGCGCTCAGCCAGCCTGATTCAGATTCAAACACAGCCGCTTTGGATCTCCAGGGTCAAGCAGACCTGTATGAAGCCATGTTGACCGCCATCAACGGGCGCACCTGGGTCGCCGGCATAATCAGCCGTGGGTATTTTCCACCGGTTGCATTGCAGGATAAATCAGCCTCCACTCATGGGAAGCCAGCTGCTGATATCCTGTGGTATTGGTTCCCCCGTTTACTGGGCGTCGTACAATAAATAATAAAAAGGCGAGCTCAACTCCTCGCCTTTTTATTTCTCAAAGATCAGAACCTGCGGGTTTTCATACACCCTGTGATAGGCCTCATCTGCCAGGAATGCGGCGAGCAGATCTTGAGAGGAACCGTTTATTTGAACGACGATATATTCAAAGCCAAGTCCCGTTGCAGCGGACCAGGATTCCACGCACTGCACAGACTTGCAGGCTTGCAATGACACAAGGTCCTCCAAACGCGGAAAGAAGGCGGGTCCCAGGGTCCACTCCAGGCCTTGCAGCGTGGTCTGGCTGCGTCGTTCAGCGAGTGCAGGGAACCACTCCTGGAGCGGATCGGACATGATCCCGGGGGAACCGGTCAGGATCAGGAATTGGCTGTCGGCTGAGGTGTTGCCGCGCACCCAATCGAAAGCGAGTTGCGGATTCGGCGGCACCAGACTCGTTTTGATCAACCGAAAATCATACAGCACAGATTGCAGGAATAGAAAAAAAATTATTCCGATGATTGCCAGGTTCAACCACTGAAGCCGGATCGAATCCAATGCGGAAGTAGCCAGCCCCATTTTCGTTCGCGCCCAGTCGACCATGAATGGGAGTGCATCCATGAGTCCCAGGCTGATCAGCACACAAGAAGGCAGGAAAGACATCGCCGCAGCGCTGCGAGGTTCGACAAAAAAAGGCATGGTCAGCCAAACCAGCAAAAAATACTGTTTCTGTTTAAGCGACCAGAGGATCCCAGCAGCCCGCAAGAGTCCGGGTAAAGAGAATAAATTGGCGGGAGAGATCAAGGCGGATAACAGGTTATTGATCGATGAAGCAACGTAAGCCCCACTATGTATGACGGAAAGGAATGGGGTCGTGCCGTGCTGTGCCAGAACGCTTCCCCACCAAAGTGACGTCAGGATCAACGTTCCTATCGCTACCAGACCAGCCTGAGCAGTCCCGCGTCTATTGAGACCAAAGAATATCCACAACAGCGCACAATTGGCTGCGGTGGCAAGGCTCACTTCCGGATGGCTCAGCACCGCCAGTGAACAAAACAGGATCGAAGGAAAGACCAGCTTCCACTCTCCCCGCTTGAACATACGATACACGAAAAGCATCCCCAGGATCAAAAAAGTCATGCCGAAAGAGCGGGTCACACCGCCGCCCATGATCTGCCAGCTGTAACTGACCGCTGTTAAGGCAAAAAAAGCAGTTGCAACAGCAGCGCGCGCCCGATCATTCAAGAGCTCGGCTGCCAAAAGAAAAAATGCGGGTATGGATAGAAAATTGTCCGCCACTCGACGGGC
>CAYUUJ010000229.1:0-4629 GCA_964447845.1 uncultured Anaerolineaceae bacterium | reverse complement strand
GAAGAATGCCACATAACGGCCGTCTGCCGAGATCGAAGGCGCCCAGGAGGCATTATTGGGATTGGGGAAATCCTGATCAGCCGAACCGTAAGAGATGGATACCCTGACGGTGGTGCCGTTGATCAGATCGCGGCGATAGATATCCTGTATGCCGTTGGTGTCGTCGGCTGCAAAGCTGGCCGATGACTGGAAAGCGATGAAATGCCCATCCGCGGAAATGGCCGGGTCGCGGTCGATCGAGCCATCGCCGGATTGTGCCTCGCCCGGCACACTATTCGAATCAACTGAAACAAGGGTGATCTGGTCCGTGTCTAGATCGTACGCATAAATATCGCGCACGTCGTTCGTATCGGCAGGCGTCAGCGCCGCGGCCGACGAGAAGGCTACATAACGGCCATCCGCGGAGATGGCCACGTCCTCGCCTGAGGCGGCAAGTGCCTCGTCTCCATTGGAATCCACTGACACGCGCTGCGTCACTCCTGTGCGCATGTTGCGCACGAAGATGTCGGCGACGTCGTTCGTATCCACGCTAGGTGCCAGAAGGTTTTCGGCATAGGAAACAAAGGCTACATAGACCGTCTCGAGACCGCCCTCGTCCACCACGGCGATCGCGGGGCCGCGCGAGTTGCCATCGGTGGGGCCATCATTGTATGACACAGATACGCGCGTTACCTCGCCAGTCTCCAAATTCTTGAGGTAGACATCTTGATACCCATTCGTGTCACTCTCGCCTACCACCAGATTTGTGGCGCCGGACGAGAAAGCTGCATATCTTCCATCGCTTGAGATTACCGGATCACCGGCCGAGAACCCGTCGCCTTGAACGTTGTTGGATGCAACGGATACGAGACATGTCTTCGCGCCTGGGCTGAGATCCAGTGTGCAGGGAGGCACCGTCACGAGTGGAGCAGGTGTGGGAGTGGGAGTGGGTGTGAACGTGGGGGTAAGGGTCGGTATGGGAGGCGAAGTTGGAATGTCTGCCCCATAGGCCCACAACCCTCCGCCGTTGGACTCTTCTCCCCCCGCGAGGACCAGGTGATCGTTTGCATAATTCGGCGATACTACGATTCGATGCAACCAGCGCGTGGTGAGCCCGTCATTCAACACACTCCAGCTGTCACCACCATTGGTCGAGGCGTAGGCCCCGCCATCGCTATATTCTCCCCAGGTACCATAAAAGATCGTGTGGTCGGTGGCGTAATCCGGGGAAAAGCCCAACGTGCTCGGGCGACGGTTGGGCTGGCCAGTATTTACCTCGGACCAACTATCCCCGCCGTTGGTCGAGCGATAAATACCGCCAGCCCAGGCGGTGAAGAAGATCGTATGGTCATTTTGATAATTCGGTGAAATAGCCAGCGATCCGATCTCTTTGTACGTCTGGCTGGCCGTTACCTCCGTCCACGTGTCTCCGCCATCCGTTGAGCGATAGACGCCGCCTGCATACCAATTCCCATACTGTCCGATGCCGGCAAAGACAGTGTGATCGGCTGCAAAGTTCGGCGAAACGACCAGATCGCGAACATCGAAGCCTGCCGAGAGCAGGCCGATATCCGTCCAGTTAACTCCGCCGTCGGCTGAGCGGAAGATGTGCCCGCCGTTACCTGTGTTGGCGCCAGCGAAGAGCGTGTGGTCAGTGGCGTAATTGGGGGATACGACCAGCGGGAAGACGGAAGCTTCCGAAAAGCCAACTATTTCCCATGTAATGCCACCATCCGTCGACTTGTAAACACCTGTGTTGTTTTCACCGAAAGCGACGGCAAAAACTGTTTGATCACTCGCGTAATTCGGGGAAAATCTCAATTCAGCCAGGTCAACTCCATCTGTGTCGATTGAATTCCAGCTGGCCCCGCCATTCGCAGAACGAAAAACACCGCCGAATCCCCCGATCAGAATCGTCTGATCGTTTGCATAATTGGGTGAGAACGCAACCGAGAAAATGCCCGTCCCATCGAATCCCGCCAACTGCCATTGATTGGAAACTGTGGGAGTAGCGGTCGCAGTGGGAGAGTTAATTTGATTCACGATGATATTGTCGTACTGAACGCGAAAAGGACAGTTTACATCGCCGGAGCCCAGGTATGGGCCCACACCTCCCGAAAGCCGCGCAGTACCTGCATCAACCCGATCTATGACCAATTGATCATCAAGAAAAACCTGTATGTGTTCGCCGATGACCCGAATTCTGGTTCTATACCATACTCCTTGTTGGATTTCATGCCCTTCCAGTGTTTCCGTAAAACCGCCACCGGACACTCCGATATCATTTTCAAGGCTACGCGCGTGCCACACATATCGAGCTGTGGGTGAAGGCCCCTCGGAACGAAACTGGAATTGTTTAACGGAACCTCCATCGCCCCTGAAATCAAACTGAACTTCATAATCTGTCCAGGAGGAATCGCCAATTATGGCGGAGTTTATTATTCCGGCTGCACAGGCCGTCTCTGTTTCCAAGTACCCATCATTAACAGTCCAATCCCCACTGATAAAGTTCCACGACGGATCCGCTCCATCTTCAAAATCGTCAAAAAATAAAGTATTGAGGCCCGGAATTGGATCAGGTGGGCGCACCTGGGGCAAAGGAATCTCACATTCCGCATGATCGTAGACTTCAAACTCCCAAAGAGAATGCCCAAATCCAGTATGTCCTCTATGCAGCCCAAAGAATCTCACATATCGCGCTGAGCCCGATACGGAAACGATGTGCACACCTTCATTCATCGCTTCCTGCGTAGAAACGGTCGTCCACGTCACGGCATCATCGGATAAATCGATGTTATACAACTCCGAATATGCGGGACCTTCCCAGCGTAAAACGACCTGCTCAACATTCATGTCCTGACCCAGGTCCACGTAAAACCATTCCGATTGCGTGTTTTGTTGTGACGACCAGCGGGTTTGCAAATCGCCATCCACGGCTTTATCGGCCCCGAGACCGGCATTCTGAACAGATGATGCATAGACAGGATGATTTAGCGCCAAGTTCGTCATCGACGGATTGCATACACTCGTATATGGGGCACTTAATGAATTAGGGAAAGCCGATAAAGAAAGGGTCTGGATCAAAAGTGCAATAGACATAAAAAGCGAAAGTTTCATTTTTTCCTCCTCGAAGAATTTAATTTGCAAGCCATTACATTACAAACAACCGGCCGTATAGGCCGGTTTCGCTACTTGCTCCCCAATGCCCTCCCCCGCTTGCTTGGGTAAGCGACCAAATTAAAACATTGGATCAATGCTGCCACAATGAAAATGAAACTGAAACGCTACATATTCTCAATAAACTGAAAAGAACTTTCACCTCCGCATGAATGAAAACAGCATTGTGCCCTGCAATCATTATAGCGATTAGAATCTCCAATTACAATAGGCAATTGTCAATACTATTTCGGTATTTAGAATAGTCCACACAATGTGCCATTTCTCACTTGACCCTGACCTCCCAAGCGTCTAAAATCCACCTGCCCAACCACCGACTAGCAGACTAGTAGACTAGTAGACTACAACACCAGGAGACTACCAATGCCCGATTATCTCTTCCGCGGTTCCCTCGCCAAACTTGACCCTGACGTCTACGAACTGACCCAGCTCGAGGCGGAGCGTCAGGCTCGCAAGTTGATCATGATCGCCAGCGAGAGCACGGCGCCGTTGGCTGTGCGCGAGGGATTATCCTCGGCCTTCCAAAATATTTACGCGGAAGGCTATCCGGATGAAGAAACGCGGCAGATGAGCGAAGACGAGATCCTCGATTATCCCCTGCGGCTGGCGCATTATCGCCGTTACAGCGACCCGCGTTACTACAAGGGCGTGGAATACGCGGACGCTATCGAGGCCTTGGCGCGCAGGCGGGCGGCTGAGGCATTCGCGGCCAACGGCGTGACCGCCGATGAGATCTTCGTCAACGTGCAGGCGCTTTCGGGCGGGCCTGCCAACAACGCCGTTTATCATGCGCTGGTGGAGCCGGGCAGCGTGGTGATGGGATTGAATTTATTGCACGGCGGTCATCTCTCGCATGGCTCGTCCGTCAACCGCAGCGGCAAATATTACAAGATCGTGCATTACAGCGTGGACGAGAACGAACGTATCGACTACGAACGCGTGCATGAGCTGGCGCTCGAGCACAAGCCGAAGATGATCATCGCCGGCTATTCCTCCTATTCGTGGATCCCGGATTGGGGAAAATTCCGCGCCATGGCAGATGAGGTCGGCGCGTATTTATTGACCGATATTTCGCACATCGGCGGGCTGGTGGCGGCGGGCGTCGTCCCTTCGCCGATCGGGGTTGCACACGTGGTCATGTCCACCACGCATAAGTCGCTGGATGGGCCGCGCGGCGCGGTGTTGATGACCACCGATCCGGCTATCGCAAAGAAAATCGACAAAGCTGTCTTCCCCGGTGAGCAGGGCGGACCACACGTTAACGTCTTCGCAGGGCTGGCGTTGACATTTAAATTAGCCCAGACGCCGCAGTTCAAGAAGTTGCAAGCGCAGACCATTAAGAATGCGGTCGCCATGGTGGACCAGTTCAAGAAGCGCGGCTTGCGCGTTCCATTCGGCGGTACGAATTCGCATTTGATCAACCTGGATGTCACCACTGTCAAAGGGCAGGACGGCACGAAGCTCAGCGGTGAT
>CAYUUJ010000228.1:0-4716 GCA_964447845.1 uncultured Anaerolineaceae bacterium | reverse complement strand
GCGAAGGTCAGGGTCGCAGCTTGTTCCTGGATGGCCGCCACAACCTTGGGATGTTGGTGACCGACGTTCATATTGACCAGCTGGGAAGCCAGGTCGAGATACCGTTTGCCGTCGGCATCCCAAAAATAAACCCCCTCTGCCTTCGTGACGGGAATCGGAGTGGTCTGTCCCTGAACGGACCACGAAAAAAATGTATATTCCCTGTTCAGGTCTATGATTTCCTGCGAAGTTAGTTTGCCCATCGCATCTCCAACAAAAAGCAGGTAAACAAGAATTAAATTCCCTGTTTACCTGCCGCGTCCTAGTGCTTGGCTTCCTTGACGATCTCGGCGTAGATGTTCAGCGTCTCGTCCACATCCGCGTCGCTATGTTCATAACACATGAACCACGGCTCACGCGCGTCGAAGTCCGGCATCACGCCGCGCTGGATGGCCTTCTCGGTGAGCCTGACGTACAGTTGATGGTCGCTGGCAACCCATTCGCGCTGAGAGGTCAGGGTTTCTATACCCAGCGAGAATGAGAACATGGCGGGATATCCGGTTATAACCACCGGGATGTCATTTTCTTCGAAGATCTCTTTCAAGCCATCCATCAAACGCCGTCCGCGCTTCTCAATACTCTTGAGGATCGGCTTTGATTTTAAGAGACTCAGCGTAGCGTACGCGGCGGCGACACCTGGTTTGTTATTTGTGTAGGTCCCACCCTGTGCTACACCCTGGCCGATAATCGACATGATTTCTTTTTTACCACCGAACGCAGCCACAGGGTAACCATTGCCGAGGGCTTTTGCATAGGTAGCCAGGTCTGGCTTGATTCCATAATATTCCTGCGCGCCACCATTGGCTATACGAAAACCGGTCTTCACCTCATCGAGAATAAATACCGCGCCATGTTCCTCTGTCTTCTTTCGGATGAGTTCCAGAAACCCTTCCTGAGGATTGATAGCTGCGCAGTTTCCTTGGCAAGGCTCCGTGATCACAGCTGCGATCTGATCACCATAAGAATGCATCACACGTTCAAATCCTTCGAAATCATTAAATGCCAACGTCATGATCAGATCGCGCATCCCTTTGGGAATCCCCGAGGAAGATGGAACAGGGATCGGGCTGCGGCGGTTGCCGTACGCTTCGGGGGGTGAATACGTGGACCACAATGTGTGGTCCTGAAAACCATGATAATTGCCTTCGAACTTTAAGATTAATTCTCGTCCGGTGTATGCGCGCGCCACCCGGATGGCATGCATCGTGGCTTCCGTCCCCGAGCAAGCCAGGCGCACCATCTCCACGCCCGGGCACATTTCCGTGATCATCTCCGCCACCTGGATTTCCAACTCCCCGGTCATGGCGTACAGCACGCCGCTCTTCAGCTCCTCCACTACTTTATTGTCCACATCCGCGTAAGCGTGCCCGAGAATGATGGGACCGAACGCCATTCGATAATCTATATACTGCTTCCCGTCAACGTCCCAAAGATGAGCTCCCTTTGCCTTGTCCACATACGGAGTTATCCCCTGCCCCCAGTAACGAAAATTTGAATTGACTCCCAGGGGGATTACTTTCTGGGCGCGTTTCTGCAGCGCCAGGGTCTTGGGACCAAACATCGTCATACGACCTCCACCGAATTAAGAATGTCCAATTCGAAAATTCACCACGAAGTCACCAAGGCGTCAAGGCGTCAAGTCACAAAAAAAATTTCTTTAGTGTCACTTCGGCTTCGCTCAGTGCATGCTTTGAGACGGAGCCTGTCCTGCCGAAGGTTTCGAAGGGTGCCTTTGTGGTCAGAAAACTCATAGCAGTTTGCAGATACCCTCTAAGTGATTAAACTTTCTGGCGCTCGGCGATCTCACGCGCGATCCTGGCCGGCACACGCCATTGGTACACATCTTTTAAAACAATAGGCACGATCGAGGTGGTCGTTTTGCGCACGCCGGGTACTTTTCGGACCACTTCTGTGATGAAATGATAGATCTCCGCCGTATCCTTGGCCACAACCTGTATGCTGACGTCCATTTCCCCGATCCCACAGGCCACATAACTCACATTGTCGAATGTTGCCATCCGTTTTGCGACTTCCAGAATTTGATCCGACTCGACTTCCATCCATACATCCGCGATCGTGGATAATCCGAAGGCTTGAGGGCGCGCCACAGCGCTGATCCGGATGACGCCTTCTTCGATCATACGATCGATCCGATACCGCACCACTCGCTCGGAAATATCACCGATCTGACGCGCGATCTCCGAAGCCGGCTTGCGCCCGTCGTCCAGCAGCAGATTGACGATTTTTACGTCAAGTTTGTCGATTTCATACATAATTCGTTTATTCTACTTCCGAAAGATACAAAAAGGGAAGGCTGAACGTGACGCAGCGACAGACTGAGGCCGCCAGGTAGCAACTTATATGTACCCATTTTCACATTGACTGTTACTCATCATGCAGTTATAATTGCATGTTGGCATCATCCCCCAATCATTGCAGGAGTTAAGTATGGCAACAACAGATACCGCGCAAGCTATTGCGCTGGAACCCAAAACGAAGGTAAGCGGAAAAGTTATTAAAATCACACTGGCTGGCGCACTGGTCGATATCGGCCAATCCGTCCCCGGCGTGATCCATATTTCCCAATTGAGCAAAGACCCGATCAATAAAGTAGAAGACGTGGTTCAAGAGGGCCGCACTGTGGACGCTTGGGTGCGCCGTGTGAATAAAGACCGGATCGAACTGACCATGATCGAGCCGATCGGTTTGGAATGGCGTGAGATCAAGCCGGATATGATCGTGAAAGGCAAGGTCGTCCGCCTGGAGGCTTATGGCGCGTTCGTCGATTTCGGCGCCGAACGTCCGGGTTTGATCCATGTCAGCGAATTGACGCACGGGTACGTTAAGGCACCTGGCGAAGTAGTTAAGGAAGGCGATGAAGTACAGGCCAAGGTGCTGGATGTGGATCGACAAAAACGCCAGATCCGTTTAAGCATGAAAGCAATGCTTCCCGAGCCAGTACAGGAAAACAAACCCGAGAGAGAAGATCGAACGCGTAGCGCACGCGGCGGCAAACGCCGGGACAAGCAGCCGGAAGTGGAGTATGAAGCTCCCGCCGAATCCCCCAGCGAACCTGAGCTGACTGCCATGCAGATCGCATGGTCACAAGCCCAGGAACGCACCAATAAGGCCGAGAAAAAGCACAAGGCCAAGAGAGCCAAGTCCGTCTCACAGGAAAGCGAAGAGATCTTCAACCGAACCCTGGAAAAACGACTTCCCACCGGCGGCTAAAAAAAATTGAAAATAAAAAAGCACATCGCGTTTACGCGATGTGCTTTTTTATTTTATCGCAAGTTGCTAAACCGATCCGCCGCCTGCTGGATTATCTTCCAATTCCTTGAAAAATTTTTCTTTATTTGCCGAACGAGCTGTCTTTCCGCTGGAGGTCTTCAAGATCCATTTGGAACCGACCACCTTCACATGCCGTAGCGCAATAGCAGAATTTTTTGTCACGTGCTGGCGGATGGCATCTGACAATCGCTGCTGATCACCCGGATCTTCGGAATCCCCTTCCACAATAATCACCACTTCCTCCGTGCCCTGTTCTTCATCGAACATCCCAAATGCCACCGAGCGTCCCGCATGCACGCCGGGCACTTCATAGGTGAGCGCCTCCAGATCCTGTGGATAAACATTCCTACCGCCTACGATGATCATGTCCTTCTTCCGACCCGAGATAAAGATCTCCCCTTCGGAGATATACCCGTAATCCCCGGTTAGAAACCAGCCATCCACAAAAGCTTTGGAGGTCACATCCGGCCGGTTGTAATAACTCGTCAACATACAGTCGCTCTTTAGAGCGACTTCCCCAACCACCCGATCTGAGATTTGCTCTCCTCGATCGTTTTGGATCTTGATCATGGTATTCGAAAGCGGCCGGCCGGATGACATCATCCTCAACACCGCTCCTCCAGCTTTGGGCGGCTGTACCAAACGCTCGAGCATGAACGCCTCCCGATCGATCTCTTCGACACGCGGCCGCCGCGCCAGATCGGATTGGGTCACTGCAAAAACATTTTCAGCCATCGCATAGGAGGTCTGCAACGCCTGCTCCTGGAGACCGTACGCCTTGAATTTCTCGTAAAAAACACGATGGCTCTCCGGATGGACCGGCTCCGAGCAATTGATCAGCGCCCGCCAGGAGGACAAGTCCACATTTTCGAGATCGCGCTCACGAATTCTTTGCGCACAGAAGTTATATGCAAAATTAGGCAGCCAGGATATCGTGCCCTTATATCGGCTGACGGTCTGCATGAGACGATACGGCGCGCGCACCCAGTCGAACGGTGAACTCAACACCAGTGGCACACCTGATAAAACAGGCATGACAAACCCTGCGATCAGGCCCATATCGTGATAGAGCGGCAACCAGGAAACAATGACATCCTGTTCGTTCAAACCGAGCGATTTACTGTAGGCATCTAATTGATTAAAAACCGCCTGATGGGACAAGGCGACACCTTTTTGCAAACCGGTCGTACCCGATGAATGTTGAAGCAATACAATGTCATCCGGTCTTCGCTGAAAACCGGCTAGCAAGTCGATGTTCAGATCGCCTTGCGTCTGCAAACCGTCAGCGAGGATGAGGGCACGGACTGAAGTTTCATCCTGGAGTGCAGAGCTCAGTTCGTTTTCGAACTCAGGATATGTTACAACGGCGGACGGGCGCGTCACCGA
>CAYUUJ010000227.1:0-4720 GCA_964447845.1 uncultured Anaerolineaceae bacterium | reverse complement strand
AGGATAGCTTCGCGAATGAGGCGGGAGGTCTCCAAAACCATCCGCTCTGCATCCGGTAAAGCGTCCGGCCCCACCAGCTTGACGATCTGCGACAGGCGGCTCTCTTCACTGAGCAATTCCATCGCCCGGTTACGCATGCCCAGCCAATCCTTGCCGACCTTCTCGCGCCACCAACCGGCGACATCTTCAACATACTCGCTGTAGCTATCCAGCCAGTTGATCGACGGAAAGTGACGTGCGGAGGCGAGCGATTTATCCAAGGCCCAGAAGCAACGAATGAAGCGTTTCGTATGTTGTGTCACAGGCTCGGAAAAGTCGCCACCAGGCGGAGAGACCGCACCGACCACGCTCACCGATCCCTTGGTACCGTTCAAATTCTCCACATAGCCGGCGCGTTCGTAGAACTCGGCCAGCCGTCCCGCCAGATATGCAGGATACCCTTCTTCTGCGGGCATTTCTTCAAGACGACCGGAGACCTCGCGCAGCGCCTCCGCCCAGCGGGAGGTTGAATCCGCCATCAGGGCCACACTGTATCCCATGTCCCGGTAATACTCTGCAATGGTGATACCAGTATAGATACTCGCTTCACGCGCCGCCACCGGCATGTTGGATGTATTGGCGATAAGCACGGTGCGTTCCATCAGCGGCCGGCCGGAGCGCGGGTCGACGAGATGCGGAAACTCCTGCAACACTTCGGTCATTTCATTCCCGCGCTCACCGCACCCGATATAAACGATGACTTGTGCATCCGCCCACTTGGCGATACTGTGCTGGGTGACAGTCTTTCCTGACCCGAATGGACCGGGGATGCCAGCCGCGCCGCCCTTGGCGATCGGGAAGAACGTATCCAACACGCGTTGACCGGTGATCAGAGGGATGCTTACACCGAGGCGCCTGATAAACGGGCGCGGGCGGCGCACAGGCCAGCGCTGCAGCATACTCAGGTCTTTTTCCGTCTTACCGGATTTAAGCTTGGCGATCGGATCGGTCACCGTATATTCACCGGCGGCCGCGACCCACGAGATCGTACCTGCGTCATCCGGGTGAACCATAACGCTATGTTCGAAAGTTTCGGTCTCCATGACGATGCCGAGGACAGCGCCACCTTTGACCTCATCGCCGACCTTTACCTTCGGCGTGAACTTCCAGCGCTTCTCACGACTGATCGGATCGAAGCGGCTGCCCCGCTGGATGAACGATCCCTGAGCCTTCTCGATGAGCGGCAGCGGACGCTGCACACCATCGTAGATACTTTGAATTAAACCCGGACCCAACTCCACTGAAAGAGGTAAGCCGGTCCCGTATACAGGCGCGCCAGGCCTCATGCCGGCGGTTTCTTCGTACACCTGCACGGTGATCGTATCGCCCTTGAGACCGATCACTTCACCAACCAGCCGCTCTTCACCCACTTCGACGAGTTCGAGCATGCCAACCGTCCGGGATCCGCGCGCACGCACAACCGGTCCGCTGATCCAGGTAATAATTCCGACTTGATCGCTCATGCATTTTCTCCCATCAACACTTTGTAGACCGCCGAGCGAAGCGTGCTCTGCAAGCGGCTCAAGCGGGTCTCCAAAGTGTTGTCATATCGCAGTTTTCCGTCTGCCGCAATCACGACAACTCCAGTGCCTTCTTCGAGCGGGTCACTCAGGGTGAACTCGCCTTTAAAGCCTTTGGAAGCCTCACCCAGCACATTCTTGAGGGCCTTTTGTGTATTTTCGTCCGCTCGTATTTCAGCCTTATTAATCTTCAATTGCGAGATCGCTTCGCGCAGCAACATCTCTGCGATTGCGGGATAATCCTTGCGCTTCTTCACCGCGTCTAATTGCTTCTTTGCTTCTTCAAAAACGCTGTCCAGGATTTTTTCGCGATGCTCCAATTGCCCGGAGCGCGCTTTTAATTGCGCCGTCGCGACCGACTGACCACGCAGGCGCTCTGCATCCTGATTGGCCCGCTCGAGGATTGTTCTTTTCTCAGTTTCAGCCTGTTCCAAGGCGCGTTTGCGAATGGCCTCTGCCTGCTCTTTAGCCTCGGCCAGCATTTGGTCTGCCTCTTCACGGGCCTCCGTCAAGATCGCACGAGCAAGCATCTCGATGTCTTGTGTTTCAGTTTTCATAGATCGTCAATCCAATCTCTATATTCCAGATTTGTAGCAGGGATTCGAATCAGGGTTTACAACTTGATCCCGATCGCCCGAAGGACAATATCCCCAAGCGATGCCTGGCCTTCCGGGACCCCGCCGCTCGATGGAATTTCGATCACCAGCGGGATCGTGCTGCGTAATTTCAGGTGCTCGATGCGGGCAGGGATCATCTCCGCCACATCCTGGGTGACGAGGACGATACCCACATCCTTCGCGGCCTGGGCTTCGTCAAGCGCCTGATTTACCTCAGCCGCGGTTGTCGCAACTCGTCCACCCACACCTGCGAGCGAGAAACCCAGCACGGCGTCCGGATGACCAATCACCAAAACCTTCATCGTTTCCTATCCAAACAATACGAGGAACGAAATTAGCAGACCGTAGATAGCCACACCTTCGGCCAGACCTACGAAGATCAATGAGCGCCCGAGCGCTTCCGGTTTCTCAGCGATCGCGCCGATGGCGGCTGCGCCGGTGCCGCTAACCGCCACGCCGGCGCCGAGGGCCGCCAGACCGGTGGAAATGCCGGCTGCCAGTGATGCATACGGGTCGGTAGCGGCTTCCTGGGCCACAATGCCGGCTGCCATGGCGGTCTCAGGCGAAACAAGCCACACCGCGATGATGCCGACACCCATCAAGACCAGGAATAAATTGTAGCTTTTGAAACCAAAGACCAACTTCTCCGCGGCCTGCAGTGGGTTCTTACTGCGCAAGCTCATAAAGTACATGACGAACGGAGCCAGGGGGATCAGGATTGCCAGTGTTACGATAACGATTTTTACCATCTTACTTCTCCTTTTGGATGATTGAATATTGCCTTGCGTTGATAATTCTGATTACTTCTTTTGAGCCGGCGAGAGAGCCAAAGGCTCAAAAGGCAACCCGCCGCCCTGGAAGAACTTGCTAAAGAACTCGTAGTAATGGAGACGCATCGTTTGAATGGTGACGATGAAGCCTTCCAAGCCGATCACGAACAAATTTCCAAGGACCACCACGGCCCAATAACCGATCGTTTCCTCTCCGCCGGCCAACCTTGCGATAACAAATACTGCGCCGGTGAAGCCTGCGTGCACGATCGCGAATGCGCCGACACGCACATAGGACAGAGTATTGCTCAACATGCTGATGAACTTTTCCAGGACTTCAGCCGCAGATTGGACAGCGAACATACCCCACCCGCCCTCCACCACAAAATGACCATCGCGCACCCAATGTTGCAAAGGATGGGAAAAGATGGTGGCTAAACTCAGGCCGCCAAGGAAAAGAATTTGGGCGACGGTCACAACGATGTCAATGCGACCCACCGCCAGGAGAAACTCGGGCAGGAAGCTTTCGCCAGTAAAAATACCGGATGCAACGTTTCCCAAGAGAACCAGGAAAGAAAGATACAAGATCAAACCGGCAAGGCCGTTTGAGTCAAAGAAAAAGCGTCCCCAATCCCGGGCACGCGCGGCGTTGTAAAGATTCAACAAGTGCGCAATGATCAACAGCACAATGCCGGCTCCGATTGCGACCTGAAGAATTCCCAACACGTCGTGGATCGGGCTGATCCAGAAAAATTTCCCAAAGAACGGATGATGCGGCAATATCTCTTCAAACCCAAATACACTGCCGAACAGGAGACCAAAGACCATTCCGCTTAAACCACAGGCGACTAAGAGACCACCCAGGGTTGTTTTGCGTGTTAAAAGCAAGCCAATCAAGGTTAAGACCAAGCCATGTCCCACATCGCCGAACATCGCACCATACAGCAAGGGGAAGGTAATCGAAATCATAATGGTGGGATCGATTTCCTCGTAACGAGGCCTGGAATAGGTATTGACCAACATTTCAAATGCCCCGAGAAAACCCGGATTCTGTAAAGCAACCGGAACATTCGATCGATGCCCCCCATAAGACACAGGCACCACTTCGATAAGAATTTCCTTGGAGGCCTGCTTCAGTCTCTGGGTCAGTATTTCAAGATCAGTCGCTGGCACCCACCCCACAACAACATAGGTGTGACGGAGCTGACCGAACCTGGCGATCGCATCCGCCATGATGCGGCTCATATGAATGGTGCGCCATAATTCGTATAATTCCTTTTTGTGGGTATCGGCCAGTTTTGCCAGGGCGCGTTCCAGCTCTATAATTTTCTGCTTTGAAGTTTCGATCGCTTTGGAGATCGACTTGGTGATCTCCGCCGGGGTTCCGTCATATTCCTCCGGCAGCGTCAACGGATTCAGGTAGGCACTGCGCGCAGCACGGTCAAGGATGTCCGAATTACTGCGCGGACCCAGCAGCCACACGACCGGCTTCTTGGGATCTTCCCGCAAAGTAAAGAATACGTGAGGCACCCGGGAAAGACTGGTTTCCAGCCGGGTTACGCTGTCGGCGGGCATGACACCCGGCATTGAATACAAATAATTCGATTTGCGTAACGCACCAATTTCAACATTGATATCGGCGATCGGTTCCAATTGGTGCAGCTGGCTTTCCAGCTGTTCCAACTTCTTCTTTTCGGCATTTAGCTGATCGCTGGTCGCCTTGACTTCGCCCTCGATGCGGTCAACTGCGACTTGAACAGCCTCCATATCTACC
>CAYUUJ010000226.1:0-4720 GCA_964447845.1 uncultured Anaerolineaceae bacterium | reverse complement strand
AGGAAGATCAACTGGATGCCGCCCATCGTGAGCAGGCGCGGGCTCATCAGCTTTAGTGCCTCGATCAATCCGGTGTGCCGCAAGTTTAAAGATGGCGTCCAGCGGAAACCAAACTTGATCAGTCCCGGGATCTGGATCAGCAGATGCAGCGCCGCGCCCAGGATCACGCCGTAGACCAAACCATGTATGCCGAAGCGCGGCACTAGGAAAATTGCGCCCAGGATCTGACCGACGTTGTACATGGTGGGTGCCAGCGCGGGCAGGACGAAATGCTGGTTGGCTTGCAGCCCGGCCATCACCAGGCCGCTGATCGAAAAGATCAATGTGCCGACCAGATTCAAGCGCATCAGGTCCGCCAGCAGGGCGTGTTGTTGCGCGTCGAAACCGGGGGCGATGCCCAGTTCGGCGCTGGCGATCGGTTCGGCAAAGACCGAGATAATCAGCGCGAAGACCGCCGTAACCAGGAATCCGACATTGGCAACCCGTGAGAACAAATCCCAGGCAGCTGCCCGATCCTGCTTCGTGAGTGTCTCGGTCAGCAATGGGATGAATGCCATGGCCAGCGCGCCGCCGGAAATCAAGGCAAATAACACATCCGGAAGATTGTTGGCTGCATTGAAAGTGTCTAGCAATACCATTGAGTCACCAAACTGACGCGAGATGATACCCGCTCGGACGAAGGCCAATACTTTATCGAGACCGAAGAAAAGCCCCACGATCAGGGAGGTGCGGGCAAGAAAGGATAATTTAGACATCAGGGTACCTCTGGTCTCCAAAATGTGAGTCCGTGCGGTAGGATGCTCAGGAAAAAGTATGTGCGCCAGGCAAGGCCCGGGAGCAGGATATTGAAATCGATCCGCTCGCGAAACAGCCACATGCCCACGAGTACGGCGGGAAATAGATAAACCGCAAATTTGTGGCTGAGATCCACGCGTGCTCTAGCATTGCTCAGTTGGTGGATCCAGAATCCAATCAGAGCGATCAGGACGACCAACGCGACATCCAGAATTCCACCCCAAGCAGGTGGATTGCCATCGGTCGTGCTGGCGATCAGGAGCAGGGCCGTGGATGGGATATAGAGCTCTGCAAATATCAAGCTCAATAAGCGACCTCGTAATTGGCGCGCTGAATCCACTAGATCGTGCCTTTGTAGGTCCCACCATCCACACTCAGCATGACACCCGTGATATAGGAAGCGGCTGGGGAAAGCAGGAAGACGGCCGCGTTGGCGAACTCTTCCGGTTTACCCAATCGGCCCAGCGCGCTTTCGCCTGCCTGCTTGGTCATCTCCTGCTCAACAGTCGTCCCGTTTTGTTTGGCGCGGAATTCCATCAATTCCTGGATGCGCTCGGTCTCGGTTGCGCCGGGTAGGATCGAGTTGAAACGGATGCCTTCCCTACCAAGCTCGAGAGCCAGCGTTTTGGTGAGTCCCAGCGTGGCGGCGCGGATCGAGCTCGAAAGTGCGATGGTGGTGATAGGCTGTTTGGCAGAGACCGAGGTGACCGTCAGCACGCTGGCGGCGGACGATTTACGCAGGTGCGGTAATGCGGCTTTGATCAAACGCGAATGGCTCATGAACGACAGGTTGATGGCCTTCTGCCAGGTCTCTTCATCGAAGGCTTCGAAACCCCCCGCCGGAGGTCCGCCGGCATTCGTGACCAGCAGGTCCAATCCACCGAGAGACTCGACCACCTGCGCGATCAATTTCTCGGGAACGGCAACCTCGCCCACGTCCCCCGCGAGACCGATGACCTGCGCACCGGTTTCTTTGGAGATTCTCTCCGCTGCAGCCCTGGCTCTGCCTTCGTCACGGCTGTTGAGGGCCACGCGGCAGCCTTCGCGGGCGAGAGCCAGCGCGGTGGCGTAACCCAATCCGCGGGAGGCGCCGGTGACGAGGGCGCGTTTGTCTTTGAGGCCCAAATCCATATTGTCTCCTGGTTTTCAACGCGAATGGCGCGAATAGGCGAATTACGCGAATGTTTTTGAGGAATATTCGCGGCATTCGTTCATTCGCGAAATTCGCGTTAAAGCAATTCTATTTTCAGATCGATCACTTGCCCGTCCGGCCAATTGGCTTCCACCCATTTTCCCACACTTTGTAGGGACCGCTGGATGTGGGCCGCGTCCGAGTTGACCAACGCGCAAGCGATGACCGCCTCCTGCCACTTATCTTGCAGGCCCATCTCGGCCACGGAAATATTGAATTGGCGCTGCAGGCGAGCGAGGAGCGGTTTGAGCCTTCCGCGTTTTTCTTTCAGGGAAGAGCAGGCAGGGAGGTGGAGGTGGATCGTGAGAGTGCCGACCATTGGCTAACCTGAATTTCCGATTTTGGATTTACGATTTCCGATTTGAGATTTACAATCCTTCACATGTCCGAGACCGAAATTGCATATAACAAGGCACTCGACTATTTATATAGTTTCGTCGATTATAGCCTCAAACATTCCTCAGAACTCGCCAAGGCGGATTTCAACCTGGACCGCATGTTCGCGTTGATGTCCGAGCTGGGCGATCCGCAGACGAAATACCCCATCCTCCATGTGGCAGGGACGAAGGGCAAAGGTTCGGTCTGCGCTCTGGCAGCCTCCGCTTTGCATGCCGCGGGTTATACAACCGGCCTGTACACTTCGCCGCATCTGCTGGACTTTTGCGAACGGATCCAGATCAACGGCGAACCCTTGCCGCATGCAAAACTGGCTGAGTTGGTGGAGGAGATCAAACCCGCGGTGGCCAAGATCGAGAAACTGACCACTTTCGAGATCACCACCGCGTTGGCCCTCATGGCATTTGCGAAACAAAATGTGAACGCCGTAGTCCTCGAGGTTGGGCTTGGCGGCCGATTGGACGCCACCAACATCATCACACCCCGCGTTTCCGTCATCACATCGATCTCCTACGATCACACCACGGTGCTGGGGGATACCCTGACTCAGATCGCAGGCGAGAAGGCGGGCATCATCAAACAAAACGTGCCAGTGGTCTCCGCGCCGCAGACCGATGAGGCACTCGAAGTTTTACTGCGTGTAGCCAATAATACCGATTCATCATTTACACTCGTTGGAGAAGACGTACAATTCACGCCCCTCGAACATTCACTGGAAGGGCAAAGTTTGGAAGTTTCAGTAATCAGCGATGCCCAATCATCAATCAACAATCATCAATCAGCATTGCACTTAAACATTCCTTTGCTGGGCAACCATCAAGTTGAAAACGCCGCCACCGCGTTTGCCGCGCTGAAAGGGAGCAGTTTGAAGATTCCGGACGCGGCCATCCAAAAAGGGTTTGCCGAAGTGAAATGGCCGGGTCGTTTCGAGGTGGCACGGCGCGAACCGCCGGTGATCTTCGACTCGGCCCATAACCAGGATTCTTTTACCAGATTATCCCAAACGCTCGAAGAATATTTCCCCGGCAGGCAGGTTTATCTGATCTTCGGTGCTTCGGAAGATAAAAACATTCCCGCCATGTTCGCGGAAATCGCGCCTAAAATTAAACTGCTGCTGGTCACCAAATCCGAGCACCCGCGCGCCCTCGAGCCGGAACATATTCAGGGGCTGGCGCGCCAGGCCGGGATCCCGAACGAGGCGGTCACACAGGTCCGGTCCGCTCTGGAGCGGGCTTTGGAATACTCAGGAAATGATGGTAGCATTGTACTGTCAGCTGGGAGCATGTTTGTCACAGCTGAGGCTATGATTGCCTGGCGAGACATAGAAAAAACAACCGGTATTCGATAGCCGAATTCAGACTACAAAACTCAAACCACCCACCGACAACCACCCACCGTCAACCGACCACCGTCAACCGATTATCAAATGACCCAAGCTGATTGGAACGAAGAAGAAGATAGTTTCAACCTGGCGCTCTCACAGCGGACCGAGGAGTTGTATCGCATCCCGAACCGCGAGCCCAGCCCGGACGGCATGATCGAGGCCGCGGTGCTGCCGTTGCGCGATCTGGTGATCTTCCCGCGCATGGTCTCGCCGATCTTTGTGGGACGCGAAGCCTCACTATTGGCGGTACAGGAAGCTCAACGCAAAGAACAAACCTTGATCGGCCTGACCCAGCGCGATCCCGAGATCGAAAACCCGGGCATCGACGATTTCCTGCCCGTAGGTGTCGAGATGGCAGTCGGGCGACTGTTGCAGATGCCAGACGGTTCACATTCGGCCCTCGTCCAGGGACGCCGGCGTGTGGAGATCGTGGAGTTCGTGCGCGCCATGCCATACATCAAAGTGCGGGCGCGTGTGATCCACGAGACTCAAACTGCCGACCGGCAAACCCAGGCTTTGATGCGTTCGGCGCTGGACCTGTTCGATCGCTGTGTGCAGCTCGACCGCTCGATCCCCGAAGAGGCGCATTTATTCGCTTTGAATATCACCGAGCCCGGCTGGCTGGCGGATATGATCGCCACGTCGCTTTCGCTCACGTATGAAGCCAAACAAACCCTGCTTCTGCTGCTTGAACCCAAAGCCCGCCTCCAACAATTAAATAACCTGCTGGCGCAGGAAGTGGACGTGCTCGAGCTCGAAGATGAGATCCATTCGCGCGTTCAGAACGAGGTCGATAAAAGTCAGCGCGAGTTTTATTTGCGCGAACAAATGAAACAGATCCAGACCGAGCTGGGGGAAGGCGATATCTTCACGCGCGACGTGACGGAGTTGAAACTAAAAGTCGACGCTGCCAATCTGCCCGAGGAACCAAGAGCCGTGGCTCTGAAGGAAGT
>CAYUUJ010000225.1:0-4727 GCA_964447845.1 uncultured Anaerolineaceae bacterium | reverse complement strand
GCAGTCCGGGATCATCTATTGTTTCTCACGCCGGCAGGTGGATGAGCTGGCCGCCTATCTGGCAGGAAAAGGCTATTCTGCCCGCCCCTACCATGCAGGCCTTGAAGATGCACAACGCCGCAAGAATCAGGAAGACTTCATCCGCGACGACGTGCAGATCATCGTCGCCACCATAGCCTTCGGCATGGGCATCAACAAGCCTAACGTGCGCTTCGTCGTTCATTTTGACCTGCCGAAGAGCATCGAAGGGTATTATCAGGAGATCGGACGCGCAGGACGCGACGGCTTGCCCGCACACTGCCTGCTCATATATGGCTATTCCGATGCCGTAAAGATAAGGTATTTCATCGACCAGAAGCAGGGCGAAGAAAGGCGCATCGGCATGCAACATCTCGACGCCATCATCCGTTATGCGGAAGATGAAACGACCTGCCGCCGCAAGCCGCTGCTCAATTACTTTGGCGAAACTTACACAGCCGATTCCTGCTCCAACTGCGACCGCTGCACGACGGCTCCGGGCGAGCAGACCGACATCACGACCTTCGCCCACAAATTCCTGTCATGCGTTAGGCGCGCAGACGAACGCTTTGGCGCGGCCCATATCGTGGATATTTTGCTCGGTTCGAAAAACGAAAGGGTCCTACGCTGGGGACATGAAAAGCTTTCCACCTATGCCATCGGAAAAGAATTGACCAGGCCACAATGGATGCACCTTGCACGTCAACTGATCCAGAAAGGCTATCTGGTACAGGACGGCGAGTATCGCACACTCAGCCTTACAGCCAGGGGAGTGGCAGCACTCAAGGATCGTACACCCATCCTGGGTACGGTCCACGAAACGGCTGAACGCGCCAGGAGAGATGGAAACAAGAAACTGGGGCCGGAGTATGACGAGGCCCTGTTCTCGATCCTTCACCAGAAACGCAAGGAAATGGCAGATGAAGCAGGCGTCCCTCCCTACGTCATCTTTTCGGATAGGACGCTGGCAGAGATGGCTGCGTATTTTCCCCAAACACCGGAAAGCTTTGTAACCATTTCCGGTATCGGGCAGGTGAAGGCGCGGCGTTATGGGGAGGTGTTCCTTGCTCTGATCATCGAATATTGCCAAAAAAATGGGGTCGCGGAAAAGAAAAAGGGATTCAACCAGGACAAAAGCGATGCGCATCGCAGATATTTCATCGTTGGTGAAGCCTACAATGCCGGAGCGACCGTCCAGAGCTTGATGGAACGATATCAGGTTACCGCGGGGACGATCCTTGACCATTTAACAAGATTCACCCTGGCGGGAAACAAGCTGCGTAATGGCGAAGACCTGCAGTCGCTGGTATCCGCCACTCCGCAACAACAAGATGCTGCATTCGCCGCCTTCGATGAACTGGGTACCGACTTTCTCAAACCCATTTACGATAAACTGAACGAGATAATAAACTATGACGAATTGAAAATCTTACGCATGCTGTATCTGGTCTCCCGTTCGCAACCTTAGCCCTGACGGTCCACTCACCACCCTCCGCCTTCTGCCTTCCGCCTTAGCCATTCTGGTTATAATCTCCAGAATGCATCGCTTTCTTCGATCGGAAAAATCCATCCCTGTTCTCTTCGCTGTCGTAACCGTTCTCGCGTACGGATTGCTGCTCCCCTACACCGGCTTTCACTGGGACGACTGGGGGTTCGCATGGATCGCAAAATTCCTCGGCCCCGCAGAATTCATTCCGGCTTTCAGCGGGTTCCGTCCTTTTCTCGGACCGATCTTCTTTATCACCACCAGCCTCATCCCGCCGGATCCGTTCTTCTGGCAGATCTTCGCGCTGGTGATCCGTTTTCTGATTGGCCTTTCGGCATGCTGGGCATTCCGTGCAATCTGGCCTGAGCGGCCGCGCCTCGCACTCACACTGGCCCTCTTCATTTTGATCTTCCCCGGCTACAGCCAGCATTGGGTGGCGCTCACGCACATCAATCAGGAACTTATCCCTTTCATTTTCTACCTGCTCTCTTTTGGATGTACGGCGCAAGCCATCCGCCGATCCCAAGCCGGCAATCAGCAATCTCCGATCTCCACTGCCAACCGCCTACTGCCAACCTCCTCCCGCATAACTCTCGTCGCCCTGCTCCTTCAATTCTTGGGCCTCTTCCCCACCGAATATTTCTTCGGACTCGAGCCTTTGCGCTTTCTTTTCATCTGGTCCATGCTGAGCGAAAAAGAATTCCGCCCGCGCCTGCAGCGCGCGTTGTTATCCTGGCTGCCCTACCTGCTTCTCTGGCTGGCCAATGCCGCCTGGCTGGTCACGCTCTATCGTTCCGAGGCATACATTTCATATGGCCTCTCGGCTTCACAAGACCTCAGTCTTCCCGGCATCCTGACGGCGCTGGTGGACGCCGTTTTCAAGGTCGGACTCTACGTCTGGACTCAGGTCCTCGTCCTGGCAGGTTCGACTCTACCCGCGCCCGCCTCGCTCCTGACCCTCGGTCTGGTCGCCGTTTCCTTCGCGCTCCTTACGTTTTACGCTTTTCGCTCTACGTTTTACTCCTCACCTTCCAATCCACCTCTGCGTTCCAACCGCACCTTCGGTTTCTATCTTATGTTCGCGGGCCTGATCGGCATCTTGCTTGGACGTCTCCCCTCGCTGGCTGCCGGCCTGCCCCTGACTCTTCAATCCAACTTCGACCGCTTCATGATCTCCATGACTCTGGGCGGTTGTCTGTTCCTGGCGGGATTGATCGAACTACTTTTTCAAAAAAATGTACACGCCAAAATGCTGGTCGTCTGCCTGGTCGTGGCGCTGGGGATCGGACAGCAATTTTTCAACGCCAACCTGTTCCGCCGAGACTGGACCCGCCAGCAGGAGATCTACCAGCAGTTGGCATGGCGCATTCCCGGGCTGAAACCCGGCACATTGATTCTGACGGATCAGATCCCGGACATGCCCTTCGAGACCGACCTGTCTTTCACTGCTGCCATTAACTGGATCTATGCTCCCGATTACACCAACGGCGATCTGCCGTACGCGCTGCTCTACACCGAAGCGCGCCTCGGAGGCGGAACGCTGCCTGAGCTCAAACCGGACATACATGTTACGGTTCCGTTTCGCACCGTGCGTTTCCACGGCTCCACCTCCGCGGTATTGACTATTTTCGTCCCGCAGCAGGGATGCTTGCGCGTGCTCGATCCCGCGCTCGGAGATGTGGAAACCTACGAAAAACAATCCCGGTTTCTGCTGGCTGCCATCCCATTATCGGATCCATCCCGCATCCTGATAAATTCAACATCGCCTGATCTACCTGAACCACCCCTTGAAAGTGCCTCGGAACGCGCCTGGTGCTACTACTATGAAAAAGCAGAGCTTGGGCGGCAGGTTCACGATTGGGAGGGAATCCTCATGCTCGGGTTGGAAGCAGAAAACCATGGTTATGAACCGGAAGATGTATTCGAATGGCTGCCGTTCATCGAAGCCTACGCGCATACCGGTGACCTGGAAAAAGCCATCAACCTCTCAAGAAATTCCTTCCAGAAGGCGGCGCGTGTTCGCAAAGGCTTGTGTCATGTCTGGGAACGGGTGCAGGCCGAGGCGCAGTTAGGAAGCGCAGCATTGTCCGCGGCACGCCAGATGTTAGGAGAGTTTAATTGCACCCCCTAAATATGGGGGGTCGCGGCTTGACGCGTTAGAAGGGATGTGCTACTATCCTCAGAATACTGCTTTAATTTCCAAACTGAAATCGCGATTCGATGCACAATTCAAGTACTTCCAGTTTGAAAATTTTTTAAAGCAGCAGTACTTGTGGTCTTGAGAAGGAGAAGAGGAGACTTTATGAATCACAAAAAACATGGTTTTGCGTTGGCCGCGATCCTGCTGGTCGCAGTGTTGCTTACGGCCTGCACACAATCCGTGTCTACCGCGCCACTCACCACCCCCACCGTGATCGGTACGGGATTGTTCGTTTCACCGTTCCCGTCCGTTGAAAATCCGATGGAAATGATCGAGGAATTTGCGAAAGGCACGGCCACTGCCGCGGCCGCGCAAACTCTCGCAGCCGGTGGAACCCCCTCCACGCCGCCCGGAACTGTCCTCACCCCGGCAGCGGTTTCCGTGACTCCTTTCACACCCACCAATGCAGGTGCCGTTACTGCGGTCGTGACCGTTGCAACGACCGCAGTGGTTGTAACCCCTGGCGGACCTACACCTACGCAGGGTCCCAAACCGGCTTCCTACGCTCTGCAACAGGGCGAGTTTCCATATTGCGTCGCACGTCGCTTCAACGTAAATCCGGATGAGCTGCTCAGCCTGAACGGCCTGGCAGATGGTCAGACTTATTATCCCGGCCTGACCCTCAAGATCCCTCAGACCGGAAACCCGTTCCCGGCAGATCGCGCCTTGCACCCTCATCCGACCACTTACACGGTTTCCTCATCCGAACAAACTGTGTATGGCGTAGCCTGTATCTATGGAGATGTAGATCCAGCCGCCATCGCCGCGGCCAATGGCATTTCCGTGAATGCCACCTTAACCGCTGGACAGCAATTGAGCATACCGTAAGATCACCCATACACCAAAAAGCCCAAGCTTGACCCGCGCGGCGGGACGCAAGCTTGGGCTTTTTTCAACCCTACCCCTCTCCCTCGAAGGTGCCGGTGTTCTGCCGGCAAAGGGAGATGGTTGAGTTGAGGGAGAATATAAATGCCATTCGAACTGATAAAATCCGAAATCGTTCTCAAAGGCCGCGTCTTTACC
>CAYUUJ010000224.1:0-4736 GCA_964447845.1 uncultured Anaerolineaceae bacterium | reverse complement strand
CTTGCGGCCGATCATCGAAGAAAATGGGAACGCCGATTGGAGCGGAACCGTCTATCCCACCCATGCCAGCCAGTTGGCAAAACAAGCCGGGGAACAGGGCTATGACCTGGTGATCGCCATGGGCGGCGACGGGACGGTCCATGAAGTGATCAATGGCCTGATGCAGGTCCCGGCGGAGAAGCGGCCGATCCTTGGCGTGGTGCCGGTCGGTTCCGGCAACGACTTCGCGCATTCCATCGGCATTCCCACCAGCCCGTCCCAGGCTCTGCGCCGCGCATTGGAAGGCGAACCTGCATCCATCGATCTCGCCATGGTTCGGGATGAGCACGGCCGCATGGAATATTTTGATAATACGCTGGGCATCGGCTTCGATGCCGTCGTCACCATCCGCTCACACAGATTGCCGCTGCTGCGCGGCTTCCTGATGTATCTGACGGCCGTGATCCAAACTATATTGCTCAACCATGATCCCGCACACCTCCAGATCGAAACGGACAGTGAAAAGTGGGAACAGGACAGCCTGTTGCTGACCGTCTGTAATGGTCCGCGCGAGGGCGGCGGGTTTATGATCGCCCCCGATGCGAAAAATGACGACGGCTTGCTCGACTATACATTGGTAAAAAATGTGAGCCGCTTGATGATGTTCCGCCTGGTGCCTGAATTCATGAACGGTACGCACGGCCGCTTCGACCAGATCAAGATGGGTTCCTGCGAAAAACTGAGTCTGCAAGCGGACCGCCCGCTTTATATTCACACGGACGGCGAGATCTTCAGCGGTTTCGGCACGGACATCCGTCAGTTGCAGATCGAAATCCTGCCAAAAGCCCTGAGGGTCGTGCGCGGCTGAGAGAAGGTTCGGAGAAGGGTTTAACAAGAAACGAGTAAAATCAGGCTGACTCGTTTCTCGTTTCATTATTCAGCATGCCCGACCTCCCGACCTCACTCCGCAATCATGACCTCGGATATCTGCAGATCGTTGCAGAGTTATGGGGACTCGAACTGCACTCCAACGAATTGAATTCTGCGGCGGAGGAACTCTCCGCATCCCTCCTGGCCCCGGACCTGGTTCACGACTACATCGATTCTCTCAACCCCGAAACACGCGCCGCGCTGCAGGCGCTGGTTGACCGCCAGGGACGCATGCCATGGGCGGAATATACGCGCTTGTACGGGGAGGCGCGCGAGATGGGTCCGGCCAGACGCGATCGCGAGAGACCGTATTTACAGCCTGCCTCGCCTGCCGAGGCTTTGTTCTATCGTGCCCTGCTGGCGCGTTCATTTTTCGATACTCCAAATGGCGCGCAAGAATTCGCCTATATCCCGGAGGATTTATTCAACGTCATTGGCCCAGTAGGGGCGCAGCATACCCTTGGGGGCACACGTGCTGCGCCCCTACTGGGCCGCCTCGCCACACCAGCCGAACGCGCGCACGAAATCCTCGCCAATGATCGCATCCTCGATGACGCCACCACGCTGCTGGCCGCCATGCGACTCAGCATCACGCCGCCGGTAACATCGATCCCATCTCAGGCACTGCTGGGTTTGCTGCAGGCAGCGGGTTTTATCAAAGGGTCCCTGCCTCAGGCGGAGCCTGTCAAAGCATTCCTCGAAGCCTCGCGCAATCAGGCTTTGAAGATCATGACAAACGCCTGGCGCACCAGCGAAACGTTTAACGAGCTGCGCCTGGTCCCCGGGCTGGCTTTCGAGGGTGAGTGGACGAATCCGGCCCTGGGGACCCGGAGATCAATGCTCGGTTTCCTGACGGCCCTACCCAGGGATAAATGGTGGAGCCTGCCTGCATTCATTCAGGAGCTGAAAAACGCACATCCGGATTTCCAGCGCCCGGCGGGTGATTATGATTCGTGGTTCATCCGGCGTGCGCCTGACGGCGAATATTTGCGCGGCTTCACCCATTGGGATGAGGTGGATGGGGAATTGATCCGCTTCTTTATCACTGGTATTCTCCACTGGCTTGGAATGACTGACCTGGCAAGTGCAAAGCCCGGGGCTGAGCCGACTGCCTTCCGGCTCTCGAATCCCGGCTCTCGAGCAGCGATTATCGAGGGCTCGAAAATCCATATCTCCTCCCAGGGAATCCTGACCGCCCCGCGCCTGACGCCGCGCGCGGTGCGTTATCAGATCGGGCGCTTCTGCGAATGGGGACAGCAAAAGGAAGAGGAGTATCGTTATCACATCACCCCTGCCTCTTTACAAAGAGCCAGAGAACAGGGCTTAAAATTGGAACAGCTTTATCCGTTGCTTGCAAAAAACAGCGCGGGCATTCCACCGGCGCTGATGAAGGCGCTCAAACGCTGGGAAGTTAACGGGACCGAAGCGCGGGTGCAGAACCAGGTCGTTTTAAGGGTCAGCCGGCCAGAAGTCCTGGAGGAGATGCGCAAGTCCAAGGCCGCGCGTTTTCTGGGCGAAGCTCTCAGTCCCACCGCAGTGATCGTCAAAGATGGTGCACAAGCCAGGGTGCTGGCCGCGCTGGCGGAGCTGGGTCTGCTGGCGGAAGAAGAATCCACCAAGAGCACGAAGGAGCACGAAGAAAACTAATCGTGTAGCCTGCTCGCTATCCTATTCTCGAATATCGATTTTCGAATATCGAACAACGGAGTAAGCATGGCAAAACTTGACTGGCTCACAGAAGAAATAAACGGTCTTAAAGAGGCTGGGTTATATAACCGCATCCGTACGATCGGCTCGGCGCAGGGCGCATGGCTGATTGTGGACGGGAAAAAAGTATTGAACTTCTGCTCGAATAATTATCTCGGGCTGGCGAATCATCCGAGATTGGTGGAGGCGGCCAACGAAGCCACTCGGAAATATGGCATCGGGCCGGCGGCGGTGCGTTCGATCGCCGGGACGATGGACCTGCACGTCGAATTGGAAAAACGATTGGCGAAGTTTAAAGGCGTGGAGTCCGCCATCACATTTCAATCCGGCTTCAATGCCAACCTGGCCAGCATCCCGGCCATGGTTGGCAAAGAGGATGTGATCTTCTCGGACCAGCTCAACCATGCCTCCATTATTGATGGCTGCCGTCTCTCCGGCGCAAAGATCATCGCTTATGAGCACTGTGACCCGCTGTCGCTCGAACAGCAGATCAAAGAGAATCTCTCCCACTATCGCCGCGCGCTGATCGTGACGGATGGCGTCTTCAGCATGGATGGCGACGTGGCGCCTCTGCCGGAAATATACGAGGTGGCGAAGAAATACGATATCTTATTAATGGTGGACGACGCGCACGGCGAGGGCGTGCTCGGCAAAGGCGGGCGCGGCATCGTGGATCATTTCGGCCTGCACGGCAAAGTGGACATCGAGATCGGCACGATGTCCAAAGCCTTCGGCGTGGTGGGCGGTGTGGTGGCCGGGAACTCGATGGTTGTCGAATGGTTGAGGCAGCGCGGCCGGCCGTTCCTGTTCTCGTCGGCGGTCACCGCGCCGGATGCGGCTGCTTGTATCGCGGCGTTGGATCTGTTGGAAGAATCCACTGAACTGGTGGATACCTTATGGGACAATACCAAATATTTCAAGGCTGAGATGAAACGACTCGGGTTTGACACAGGCTTGAGCACCACTCCCATCACCCCCATCATGCTTGGCGAGGCGCCTCTGGCGCAACAGTTCAGCCGTGAGCTGTTCGACGAGAATGTTTTCGCCATGGCGATCGGCTATCCGACCGTGCCGCAGGGCAAGGCGCGCATCCGCGTGATGATCTCAGCCGCGCACGACCGCGATGATCTGGGTAAAGGGTTGGAGGCGTTCGCGAAGGTGGGGAAGAAGTTGGGAATGATAAGTTAAATGATGAATGATGAATGATGAATGCAGAATGATGATTGATGATTTCAGATTGAGGGTAAACCCATGGCTGAAGATGTCTTTATAAGTTATTCCCGCAAAGACCAGGAGTTCGTGCGCCGGCTGGCGGAGGATTTGAGCCAGCGCGTGGAGGGCGGCGTGTGGTTCGACCAGTCCGACATCCAGGCCGGGGACCGCTGGCGCGAGCGTATCGAGCGCGGCGTACGCGAGTCGCAGGTGGTGGTGCTGGTGATTTCGCCGGACGCAGCCGCCTCGAAATACGTGCTTATGGAATTGAATCTGGCCCTGGAAGCCGGCAAACGGGTGATCCCGATCCTGTATCGCCCTGCCAAACTGACCGGCGAGCTGGACGAGTTTGTGCGTGAGACCCAGTTCATCGACCTGCAGCGCGGCAGTTATACGGATAATTTTCAGGTGTTGGTGGATGCACTGGTGTCCAGCGGAGTCGCGCGCGCCGACGGAGAGCGTCCTTTCCTGCGCGGTCCGGTAAAGACGGATTGGGGTGCCGTCTTCGGACGTATCCCCGGCTGGGCATTCGCGTGGGGGATCGGTTGGTCCATTTTCTGGTTCGCCATTTATCTATTGATTTTTCTGGCAACCACGGATGAGCCTCCGCCTGTTGCGTACGCACTGATCCTGCCCTTCGGCGGTTTGATCGGCGGCGGACTGGGCGGCCTCGTCGCCGGATTGATCACCATGCTTTCGCTGCGTCGCAATGCGCCCAGCATCGCCTGGCGGCACATGTCGCCTGCCATTCGCATCTGGGCGGTCAGCGGCCCTTTGGGTGCGCTCGTTTCCGTGGGTGTAACATATGTGCTGACGTCCATCGGCGCGCTGGCGGTTTCCGCTCCCGATACCGATTGCTCCAGATTGGGATTCGGAGAGTGCATGGGCGCCATCGTTGGCTCCAGCCT
>CAYUUJ010000223.1:0-4741 GCA_964447845.1 uncultured Anaerolineaceae bacterium | reverse complement strand
TGGCTTTTCCTGGGATTGGCACTGGTGGGCTGGACCCTGCGACACCTGATATGGATCTTTTATGATCTCACATTGCAGCCCGGGCCGCCGCCCGTTTCCATCGCGGATGTCTTTGGATTGCTGGCGTATCCGCTCGCCATGTATGGGATGATGCAGTTTTCTTCAGGATATCGACATGCTCCGTTGCGCTTTCGTTTCCTCCTGGATATGCTGATCAATTCCGGGGTCGTGATGACACTTGGCTGGCTTTTTCTGGGTCAAACCATCACTCTGGAACCGTCCCGGTTGGTGCCTGTTCTTTATCCGATCGCTGACCTAGTTTTATTGATGACGATCGTCAACCTTTCGTTGGCAGAGCGCATCCCGAAATTTACTGCGCTTATTCTCGGCTTGAGTTTTTTCGGAATGGCGATCTCGGATTATGCCTACAGCTTTCTGAGTCTCTCTGATAGTTACAGTCCTGGTACGATCACAAGCCTGGGCTGGATCGGAGCTTATCTGTTGCTCGGCAATGAAGCCATTCGGGAGCGTCAGCGCACATCCTTGCCAGCGGTCCGCTCGCGCCAGTCAGCCCTTGACCTGGGTACACAGTTCCAAAATATTTTGCCGGTCACGCTGGTGTTGGTTTTATTCTGGTATGTGTTAACCGACTGGCAGCTACGCGGTGAACTCTCCGGGTTTGGCTTTGCGATGAGCATTTTGTTCAGCGCGATCCTGATCGTCCGAATGGGAATCCGTGCCGGCGAAGTGGAGCTTTACAAGTATTGGCAATTATTCAGCAGTCTGGCAGAACCGGCATTTATTTGCGATACCAAAGGAAATATTTTGTTGGGCAATCCTGCGCTGGCTCAGCTTGCTCAAGATGATTTTGAAGATAGCTCGATGGTCGGGAAAAGCCTGCTTTCGCTTTTTTCTGAACAAACTCTGCCTCCCAAAGCGCTCAGCGAGGCAGCACGTCAGCCTGTGACCTACGAAGTATTACTTGACCAACTTCAGGTGCCCTATTTACTTACGCTGAGCCCTATATTTGGAGAGGGGCGGCGGGTGCTGATCGCAGGTGTTGCTCACAACATGAGCGAACAAATGGATCAGCAGAACGCCATCCGGACGGCTTACGAGGAATTGCAGACTGTCCACCAACAACTCGCGGATCTGAACACCCAGCTGGAAGCCAGAGTCGAGGATCGCACGCGGACGCTCAGCGAAGCTTATCGCCAGCTGGAGGATCAGAACCGCGCTTTGCAGGAATTGGACCGGCTGAAGACGGATTTTGTGTCCATGGTCTCGCATGAATTGCGAACCCCGCTCAACAATCTCGGCGGCGGCGTGGAATTGTTGTTAAATCGCAAAAATCCGCTTCAGCCTGATCCTGAGACTCTAAAACTGATGCAAGTGGAGATCCTGCGCCTGACACGTTTTGTTGAAAATATCCTGAGTCTGTCTGTCATGGATGCAGGTCGCCTCACGCTCCATGCTGTCCCGCTCTCGCTGTCGGTAATGGTAGGTGATCTTTTTCGAAAACACACTCAAGACTCAAAAATGGAGCGGATCAACGTGCGCGTCTCACCAGACCTGCCGTTGGTCATGGCGGACGAAACTGCCCTGCAAAGCGTGCTGCATCACCTGGTCGATAACGCCTTGAAATATGCACCAAAAGGCGCGGTTATAATTGAAGCCGGGTTGGAAAAAAAGCGCGTCAAGCTTCAGGTCACAGACCAGGGGCCGGGAATTACACCGGAGCAGCGTCATTTGTTATTTCAAAGATTTCAACGATTGGACGCGCGCGATTCACAGTCTGTATACGGATATGGCCTGGGGTTATATCTCTCGCGCCGCCTTTTGGAAAGTATGGATAGTGACCTGGAATTTGAGCCATCCGCCGAGGGCGGCGCGCGATTCTTTTTTTACTTGAAAGTCGCGAAATGAGTCCCCGGGTTTTACTCGTAGATGACGACGCCACGCTGCTGAACCTGCTCGGTCAGTATCTTCGGGAGGTCAGCTTTGAAGTCTTCGAAGCTCCGGATGGACCGCAGGCGATACGGTTGGCGTATCATGAACGCCCGGACCTGGTGCTGCTGGACGTGATGCTGCCCGGTATGGATGGCTGGGAAACCTGCGCGCGTTTACGAGAAATGAGCAAGGTACCCATCATCATGGTAACTGCCAAAGCCACCGAGGCCGATAAATTACGCGGCTTTCGGCTGGGAGTGGATGACTATGTCACCAAGCCATTTAGTTTTGCAGAACTGGTGGCCCGCATTCAGGCCGTGCTGGCCCGAGTGGAAACAACCGGTCGCAAGGAACCGGGAAATTTCAGTTATGGCGATATTGAACTGGATATGGAAAGATACCGGGCCACGGTGGATGGTCGTGTGCTTGAACTTACTCCGACCGAATTTCGGCTGCTGGAAGCGCTGGTTCGCCGTAGTGGAACAGTGGCCACAGAATCGGAGCTGATGCAGGAAGTTTGGGGAGGTCTTCGCCAGGATGATACCGCGCTTGTCCGTCGTTACATATTGATGCTGCGTAAAAAAATCGAATCCGATCCGGCAAACCCGGTTCGGATCCTGACCGTGCGTGGTTTTGGGTATCGCCTGGCTGCAGAGGCTTAGCGAAAGAGCGCGTACAGGACACTCAAGATAAGAAAGGGGGCGTATGGAATGGCTGTGAAAGCCTCGTACCTCTTGCGTATGAGCATAAATACAACGAAGAGAAAACTAAAAGCTCCGCCCACCAGGATCGCGAAGAGCAATCCAAAGATCACCAGCGGCCATCCCAAAAGGAGTCCCATGATACCGGCTAAATTTACATCGCCGAAACCGAGCGCGACTTCCTCGATCGCCAGCCCTCGCCGTTTCGACATGTAGCGGGCGAACACCTCTCCAAAATAGTACAATACCAGCATGGATCCAAAACCGACCACGCCTCCGAGCAATGTTGTAAAAATGCCGTGCAGGTAGATTCCGATCCCCAGTCCGAGCAGGGCGCCGATCATGCTGACCGGGTGCAGGATCAGGCGATGCTCCAGGTCGATCACAAAGACGACTGCCAGGAAGATCAATAAAATATAAGCCAGCCAGAAACCCAGCCGTGAGGATGGATCGAACCAAAGATAAAAGGTGGCAGCCAGAAGGATTAACTGTGTTAGAAAAGCGCGCCAGCCACGCGATCGACCGCATGCAGGGCAGGGGCGTAATAACAGGTAGTGGGCGATGGGATAGGCTTGCTCACAATTTGGGCAGGCAGCCCGCACAAAGCGACGCTGCCTCGGCAGCACATCCGCCAGATAATTTACCAGCCAGCCGGCGCCAAGCCCGAGAAGTATGACTCCGACATAAACCATTTAATAATTATAGTCGACGAGCGCGAAGAAGTTTGAAGTGCAAGTCAACTGTAATGTTGAACTGGCAATCCACGTTTTTCAAAAGAGGCGTTACAATCACGGCCGAGGTAAATCAATGGAGAAATTCATTATCGAAGGCGGAATTCCGCTCAAAGGCGAAGTTACACCCTCTGGAAATAAAAACGCAGCCCTGCCCTTGCTGGCTGCGTGTCTGTTGACCCATGAACCGGTGACCCTTCGCAATATTCCAAATATTCGCGATGTGAATGACATGCGCCGTTTGATCGAAAGCCTGGGTGCACAGGTGGAGGAATTGGATCCAAGCACCTGGCGCGTTACGGCCGCTAAACTGCGCACCTCACAACTCGACCCTGATCTATGCCGCCGAATACGGGCTTCCATTCTGCTGGCTGGACCCATGGTGGCACGTGAGAAGAAGTTACGCCTGCCCACACCGGGTGGGGATGTGATCGGCCGCCGACGCCTGGATACACATATCCTGGCATTGCGCGCTTTGGGTGTCGATGTAGCCTACGACCGGGGGTTCGAATTCAAAGCCCCGGAATTACGCGGCGCAGATGTCCGTCTGGATGAGGCCAGTGTCACGGCCACCGAGAATGCCATCATGGCTGCGGTCACGGCCAAGGGTGAGACCGTGATCCATAACGCGGCCTCCGAGCCGCATGTGCAGGAGTTGTGCCAATTTCTGAATGGGCTTGGCGCACACATAGAAGATATAGGATCCAACACCCTGCATATCCAGGGTGTCTCCGGATTGCATGGCGGCGAGTTTACGATCGGCCCGGACTATTTGGAGGTGATCAGTTTTGTTGGCGCGGCGGTGGTGACGCGCGGCGATGTGCGCATCCGTGCGGCAGGCGTCCGGCATCTCCATATGGTGGCTCAGGTATTTCATCGATTGGGGGTGAATTGGACAGTGGATGGTGACGATCTGTTGATTTCATCCCAGCAGCCGGGTGTGATCGTGTCTGATCTGGATGGCGCGATCCCTGAAGTAAAAACGAACGTCTGGCCGGCTTTTCCAACTGACCTGACCAGCATTGCCATCACGGTGGCCACACAGATGACCGGTTCGATCCTGTTTCACGACTGGATGTTCTCGGGACGCATGTACTTCACAGATAAACTGGTGAGCATGGGCGCTCGAATCATCCTTTGTGATCCATATCGCTGTTTAATTCAAGGTCCCACTCAGCTATATAGTGAGAAACTCGAGAGCCCGGATATACGCGCTGGCATGGCGCTCGTGTTGGCGGCACTGGCCGCCAAAGGCACGTCCAGGATCGGCAATATCAGCCAGGTCGAGCGCGGCTATGAACAGGTGGACGAAAAATTGCGGAAATTAGGCGCACACATCGAACGCAAAGAGGAATAAAG
>CAYUUJ010000222.1:0-4741 GCA_964447845.1 uncultured Anaerolineaceae bacterium | reverse complement strand
TTTGATCCAAAGCTGTATAAAGCGCAGCTTGTGTTTCCGAAGCGGAACGACGAGCGTACCCCAGAAATTGGATAAATTTTGGGTCCGAGCCCGCATCAAAGCCCTCGGCGATATTGAGCATGACAGAAGAGGCAGCGCGCCGAACCTGATCGCGCAAACCAAAGTCTCTGGCGAAAATACCCGCGGCGGTTAAACTATAAATCAAATTTGTTAATTCGCGGGCTGATCGCCATGCGTGCAAGTCTTCAAATCGTTTGATGCTTCCCATCGTTCGATTATACAAGACCCTTCAACCATCCAGATCGCATAAACCCCCCGACCACTTAGACCACCTAGACCACTTAGACCACTCAGACCATTTTTTATTTTGGCCCGAAACACAACAGCAATACCCCAATGGCCGCCGGCAGGGCCTGGATCCATAAAACTCTGCGGCTGACGGTCAGCCCACCATATAGACCGGCCACGACCACACAGCCCAGAAAGAAGACCTTGACGCCGTATCCATCCTCATTACCGAGCAACAATCCCCACAGCAGGCCGGCCGCCAGGAAACCGTTGTATAGTCCCTGGTTGGCGGCCAGTGTCTTTGAAGATTGCGCCGATTCTGGTGTTTGCTTGAATGTCCGCAAGCCGAGCGGCTTCGTCCACAGGAACATCTCCAGGATCAAAAACCAAATGTGCAAAAGAGCAACCAGCACGACGATGATATTTCCAGCGATGACCATTCCATACCTCGATTCTGAAATAATGGATCAGGAACAGAGTAATTTAACCACAGATGGAGGTGGATGTGTGCCCCAAAGGGTACGGATATGGATAAAAAAACAGCCGCCCCTTGAGGAGCGGTCTGTCAGTGTGAGGCTGGATCGGAACGGATTTCGTTCAGCGGCTTATTCAAGTTCATTGTCGTCGAACAACCCGGCGTTGCCGTCTGGGCTGTCATCTCCGTCAACTTCCCCCGTCAGCTCAAACTCGCCATATTCGTCTTCATCAGTAAGGTCACCATGGGCTTCGGCATTGAACGAGCTGGATCCTCCACCGGAGTAAAGATAGATAATAATGCCCACAAGGACCGCGCCAAACAACCCGCCACCGACCCACATCAGCAAACCGCCAGTCGGCCTGCCCTGATTGCTCACGGCCGGGACTTTCGTGGGGGTTAAGCTGGGCACTTTCGTGGCCGTAAGCGCCGGGACTTTCGTGGGGGTTAAGCTGGGCACTTTCGTGGCCGTCAGCGTCGGGACCTTCGTTGGAGTGAATGAGGGGTAGACTACCGTTGGTCTCTTTTTCGGGCAATCGACCTCTCGTCCATCTTCATTGAGACAAACTTGCGCCTAGATCGAGCCGCTGGGGACAGCCGCGATCAGGATCGCCAGCAGGATTGCAGGGATAATCAAAAACAATAAAGAATTATTGCGCATGGGCTCTTTCGATGATGAAGAGGATTCCCCAAATTAATTATAGCATTGTCTGACAATTTCACCCCCGCAAACCCGTTCTCAGCTACTGCCGCGCCAGAAACGAAACCAGATTCCCATCTTTCGGCGGCATTTTGTATAGGAAGATCAACTCCCGGTTATCGAATCCGGCCGGCTCCCAATCAGGAAAATCGAACGAGATGGTCACCACGCGCGCGCCGGGACGCAGCTGCGATTCGAGTTGTTTTTCAAGACGGCCCGCCTGGCTGGAAGTCGCGTATATGAAGACGACGTCCGCATCGCTCAAGTCAGCTTTGAAGAAATCACCCCGCTTCACGCGGACCCTGGGCAGGACCCCGTTTACCAGCGCGTTGACCCAGGCTGCCGCGCACTGCACCGGTCCGACCTCGATGCCCACGGCTTTTGTTCCGAATTCCCTGGCCGCCATCACCAGCACGCGCCCGTCTCCCGCGCCCAGGTCGTAGAGCGTTTCATCCGCCTTCAGCTCCGCCAATTGCAGCGCCTTGCGGATGCGTCCCTTGCGCGTGTGCACGGACGGCAGCCCATACATGGCGGGGACCAGGAACCAGGTCCAGCCGAGAACGATAATGATGAGGGAAAGCAGTAGAAGAAAGACGTCCATGATTAAAGTCCCATCTTTCAATCAACCTATTTCCTGCGTTGCAATCGGAGATTGCCACGTCGTGGCGCTTACAGCGCCACTCTCCCTACGGGATGCTTCGCGATCGCAATGACAGTTAATTACGGCGAACAGTCTATTCTGAAAAGAACCTGCTGGAACGTGTCATTAGGGCTCAGGATATGCATCCGGACCGCGTAGTCATTGGCGCTCAGTGTCTGATAGTAATACTCCAGCACCTGCGTGCCCGATTCAGTGAAGGTGATCGTGCTGTCGGCTGAGACCTCCCCGGTGCTCACTTCCCAGCGCCAGAGCACGATGGTCGGACCGTTGACCGTGATCCTGGCGGTAATATAAAAAGTTTGCGGAAAGGCATTACATGTCACGGATCGGTGCGGCGGATCGACGGTCATCTCGATCTTCGAAACGCTCACGGTCGGCGGCGACATGACCGGTAATCCCGACAGATTGCCGGTGGTATCGGTCAGTTCGGCTGACACCCAGCAAAAAGCACCCGGATTGCCCGGATCGTGGACATTCCACCAGGTGCCGTCTGCGTTTTTGCCGGCGATCTGCGTGCTTTGACCGACCTCCAACGCACCGATGATCGCATAGGCCGTGCCCGGCCCGAAGCGGCAATTGAGCCGCTGTTCCTTGGGGGAAACGAACGCGAGCGTCAGGGTCGGCGAGGGGGTCACCGATGGCAGGACGTACGTTTGGATGGCGGTCGGCGTTTCGGTGCCGGTCGGCGCGGTGGCGCTGGGCGGCAGGGGCGTGGGGGTGGAACTGGTTGAAAAGCTGCAAGCCAGAATCCCAAAAGTACACGTCAGGCTGGCAAGCCAGGAACGACGTTGCATTTCTCCTCCATGATTCGATTGTCGGCGTGTATGTATTAACACCCTCCACGACCATACGGTTTGTTCCAGGTCCGTTGCATTTGGTTGTCTTGTGTCCAACTCGATCAGGTACAGCGCGAAGCTCTAGATCCTGCGCGAAACAAATTGTTTTTAGCGGGCCGGAACCTGCCTGATGGATTCAAGATAAGAGCGGCCCCTTGCGGTAGCCGCTCTATTAACCCGCAAGGATGCTAACCGCGTTGTGGCAAATCCGTCCCAGCGTTCGATGGGAGTATAATATCTTCTCCATATCCTATTTACTGACGCAATCGACTTCTCATGAAAAAGTATCGGCTCCTATGGTTTTTACTGTCCGTTATCGCGCTGCTCCTGGCGGCGGACTATTTTTCGTTGCCGGATGAGATCATACATGAACTTTTTGATGTCGGTGACGAAGCAAACATCCCCACCTGGTTTTCGTCGGCTTTGCTCCTGAGTGTCGCCTTTTGCGCCTTCGGGATTCAACGACTGCGCCATCCGGGCCGCGGCATGCTGGACGTTTATTTTTGGGGCGTCTTCGCCCTGGCCTATCTTTACTTTTCTCTGGATGAGGTTGCCCTGCTCCACGAAACCACCTCCTTGATCATTGAAAGAAAGTCATATCGCTGGGTCTACCTTTATCTGCCTTTTGCCGGTGCGCTGTTTGCCTGGGCGTGGACGTATTTTCGGCTTGAAAGAAATCCCGATACCAGCCTGCGTAATCTAATTCTCGGTGGAATGTTCGTCGCGGCTTTTGGCGGCTTTGGACTGGAACTGCTGCACCGGCAGTTGTATATCTGGGGACTCCCTCCTTCCATCCGGCATTTTGAATTCCTGGTGGAAGAAGGCCTTGAGATGGTGGGTGCGTCCATGATCCTGCAGGGATGTTGGCTGGAGCTGCATCGGTTACTCGAGTTGAGATTCGAGCGAAGAAGCTAGTCGCGGTATCTATCGCCCGCCGAAGGCCCTGGCCACGGGCGCCGGCTTGCCGGCTGAGAAAAAACGTTCCCGATGCATCAAAAAGAGCGGCCCTGTAAGGCGGCCGCTCTTTTTTCTATTCGTCCACGATGACCGTGAAGCTCTCGGTTTTTTCCGGATCCGTCGGTGTATTCGAAGGCGGGAAATATCCAAGCGTGAGGGTTGTCTCGCCGACGCCGATGGCGCGGAAGACCCAGATCTCCACCGCCCCGCCGCCCACGAGCGTCACCTCATTGGTGCTTTGGTAATACTGCTCCACCAGCTCCAGCACCCGGCCCTGCATGCCATCCATGATCTTCCAGGTATAGCCCGTGCCGGGGTCGGTCCCGAGCACCAGCCTGAACTCGTCGCCGATATTTTTTTCGATGATCATGTGCGGGTCTGAAGGCTTTTCGATACCGCGCGTGCAGGCAGTTAGTAGAGAGGCGAATATCAAGAGTGTGAAAAATTGTTTCATGGTTTCTCTTCCCTTATAAGGAATTTCGATTTTTTTATTTGCCGGCCTGCAGGGACTTTTCCAGGTCTGCCAGGCAACCGTTCTGAAAGATCAGGAAGAGTTCGACTTCGGGAATTTTCACACGCTCGAAGAAACCGGACATCACATGGATTTATTCATCGTCTGGATTGTCTTCATACGCCGACTCAACCAGGTCCATGCGGATGGCTGCCAGCTGGCTGGCGATCAGACCCAGGACGAAGAACAAGGCACCGAGTACGATGGCCAGCATGGCGCCCACGCTCACGCCCCGGCCCAAAAGCATGATCGGGATTCCCCACGCCAGGCCGGCCAGGATCGAAAGGATGGAGATCGGCAGGAATACCTTCAG
>CAYUUJ010000221.1:0-4750 GCA_964447845.1 uncultured Anaerolineaceae bacterium | reverse complement strand
CAAACTGTATTTTCTTGCTATCCCTGTTCGAGCATATTGAAAAAAATTTCAACCAACTTAGGATCAAAATGGCTCCCCGATTGAGCCCGGATGTAGTCCAATGTCTCCTGACGGGACCAGGCCTTCCGATAGGGCCGATCAGATGTTAGCGCATCGAAAACATCGATGATTGCGAACAAACGCGCCTGGATCGGGATCTGCTCACCCTTTAAGCCCAGCGGATACCCGCTGCCATCCCACTTTTCATGGTGATAATGAGGGATGCTCAAGGCCGGCGATAGATAGGGAATGGGCGCCAACAATTGCGCGGCGGTGGATGGATGGCCGCGCATGATTTTCCATTCGAGTTCGTCCAACGGCCCGGGTTTAAAGAGGATCTTGTCCGGGATCGACATCTTGCCGATGTCATGCAGGATCGCACCGCGCCGGATATGGATGATGCTCAATTCGTCCAGCCCCACTAAACGCGCCAACCTGACCGCCATCTCGGCGACGCGCTCGGTGTGGCCTTCAGAATTCTTGTCCCGCAGTCCAAGCGCACGGGACCAGCCTTCGATGGTGGCGTCGTAGGCCAGGGTGAGCTGGGCATTGGAACGTTCGACGTTGTTGGAAAGCATGGCGCTATCGATGGCGATGGCTGCCTGCCCGCCGAGCATTTCCAGGAAATCCAGCCAATCCGCATCCGCTTCGATTGGGCTGCGATGGAATATTTCAAGCACGCCCAGGATGCGCCCCTTGGCCACCAATGGCACGGCGTAACATTCCACAAAGGCTTCGCGTGTAAAGGAGGGGTGTCTCAGGAAGTCCGTGGTACGGACCGGTAAATTTTCGCGGTGGACGATCTGGCGTCGGAGAGCAGCCAGGCCCGCATAGCCCTCACCCATACGCACGTTCATTTGCTGGAATATAGGGTTTTGAAACCCGAGACCGGCGGCATATTCAAGGATCTGGTTCTCAGGGTTGAGCAGCAGGACGCAGGCCGCGTCGATGCCCAACTGGACTTTGACCTGAGTCAGGAACATCGACAGTGTCAGGTTCAGGTCCAGGCTGGAGGCGATGGCCAGGTCGATCGAACGCAGGGCAGCCATGCGCGCAAGTTGGCTGCGGATCTTTAGTTCCGCTTGTTTATAGGGAGTGATATCGCGTACGAACATGGCGGTCTGGCGGTTAGGCAGAGCCACCATGCGAGCCTGGAACCAGCGTTCGCCATCTTTGAGGGGCAGCGAGTAATCCACCGACACGTTGGTTCCGGCCCGGTGGGTCTCCTCGATCGCATTGGAAAGTCTCAACCCGATCTCGCTTGGGAGAACGTCCTGGATTTTCCGGCTCAGAAACTCCTCGGGCGAGAGATACAGCAGCGAGGGATCACCAGCCTTGTAATCCAGGATGGTGCCGTCGCTACCCAGCACGAACAACAGATCCGGGAACGCGCGGAAGACAGCCTGCAGCTGTTCTTCTGAACCCGGTATTTTATCTAATAGAGTAGCCATACTTTATTTTTAAGGACGCGAACGCGGGGCACGGTAATCCCCTGTGTACCGCGCCCCCTATTCCGCCGCGTCGCCTGGTAAGGCATCAGCGAATAGAGTATTTGTCTCTCTGATGCAGCTGATTAAACTGTCTTGGACGCCCGGTTGACTTTCTGCGCGAGATCGGTCAGCGACTCGGCTCGGATCGAGTATAAAAGGCCTTTTTCCATCTCGGACAACTGGAAGGTTTGGCCCAGGTAGCCTTCCTGAACGGCGACTTCCGGTTCCTTGAGCAGAGTCTCGCGGAACTGCCGGCTGACGACCGCGGCTGCGAACATGCGGGAAAGACCGCTTGATTCTCCGCTTGGGACTCGGTGTCGAGGAGGTGCAGCCGTGAACATATCTAAAGTAAGCATGGGATTACCTCATTCCTGATTGGTTTATTTAGCGGGGTCCATCACCGCCTTCGGACGGAGAGCGACGCGGTCCATCTCCACCATCCGAGGGAATACATCCGAAAATGATGCCTAATGAAATGAATTGTGAGCGTTTGTTTTTCATGGGATACCTTTTCGTTCATTGGCTAATTCGTTCCCATGTTACTGACCCCCTGGGTACAAAACAGGATACAAAACTCAGGCTTTTTTCACCGCCTTTTTTCTCATCCTGTTAGACCGCGATAAAGAGATTCGGTTTCCGACGAGGGAGAAAGACCCAATTCTTTCAACACAGCTTTGCAATTCTCGTATTGGCGCACTACTGCGTTTCTTTCTCCTCGGGCCGCGTAAGCACGCATCGCAATCTGGTGAATGCTTTCAAGATAAGGATCTTTCGCCAAAGCGCGAAGGCAGGTGGCGATCGCCTCCTCCAGACGGTTCGCGTTCAAATAAAGACTAGCCAGTTCTTCCAGCGCAGTCAAGAATTCCTGACCGAGGCGTTCGCGCTCGACTGATGCCCAGTCTGCATCAACATCTTCCAGGTATGTACCACTCACCAAGTCCAATGCCTTACGATAATATTCAACGCTCTCTTCTGTTTCGCGTGCAGCTCTGGCACGCGTAAGATAGGTCTCGAATGCCTCTACATCGTATTCGTAATCCAGAGCATGATTGAAGCGATAATACTCCTCATCGAAGACAATCACATCCCGCCGGGTAGCTCGGCGCAGACGGAAGATGTAAGTCTTGAATCGTTGCTTCAGGGTCTGAGGATCCTCAACTTCAGGCCAAAGCGCGGCCGCGATCTGTTCTTTCGTCGCAGCCTCCCGTTTAAAGAGAAAATAAAACAGCAGGTCGCGAACAGACTGTGTGCTCCATTGGGGCATGGTCACCAATCGACCATCCACTCGCACTTCCGGCCGGCCAAAAGCCTTGATCACAAGACTGGCAACTGACATCTGAATCGACTGCGATGAACGACGCAGGGCGCGACGAACTGAAGATAATTTCGTCTCCAAACGTCTTGCCTTTTCTAATGCCCCGCTCAGATTTCGCCCGATCTGTGTGTCCTTTTGCAAACCCAGCAGCCAAGGCTCGGCTTGCCTTAACATGACCATGACCGCGTGATCCGGTCCGCCACGTACGCTAAGCATTTCGCGCACTTCCTCGCGCGCGGCTTCGGACTTTCCTCCGTAGTCCAAGGCGGCTGCCAGCCAGATACGGCTCCATAAGCTCTCGAGGTCTCTTCCTTCGCTAATAAAGCTGGCCTTGCATTCCTCCAAGGCTGTTATCGCTTTTTCCACTTGATTGGTGCTCAAATAAAGCCGACCTTCCAATAATTTCCGCAAACCACGCTCGTATATAGATTTGCTGGTTTCTAGCTTCTTCTGGCTTTTCTTCAAGATTTGTTGCGCTTTTACCAGATCACCCTGCAGAAATGCAAGATTAGCGCGTGCCAGAATAAGATACATTTCTATAAATGAACCAGCGAACTGCTGCGCTAGCGGTTCTGTTTTTTGATACGCCAGTCCGGCAGATTCGTATTCTTTGACCTCTGCATATAGATCGCCGAGACCCAATAGAATTAATGCCTCCGCACGTGGATAACGACTTTTACGGGCACAGAATAAACCTTTTTCAAAAGCTTCAGCAGCCAACTCGTATTCGCCGATCTGATGATATAGAACTGCTAAATTGTTCATCAGACTCGCCTGCGAATATAAGTTTTTTTCCTTTTCCCAGATTTTCAGTGCCTGACGGTATCGCGATTTAGCCGAATCTGCATCCCCGATTGCAAGTTGTGCCATTCCGGTCTCCATCATGAGCACCGGAATACTTCCTGCTTCGTCAAGGGCGGTATAAAGAGCCAATGAATGCTCTAAGTTTTCGGCTGCAAGCCGCGCCTGACCCAGACGAAATTGAATGAGCCCTTTCACGCGGAGAGCCTCGGCATACACAGACTGCATTTCAGTGTGTTGCTCTGTCATATTCAAAGTCTCTTCCGCGTCTTCCAACGACTCATCGTAATCGCCCAGGATACGCTTGGCGAACGCCCGGCGCACGAGGACCAACGCCAAACCCGCAGTATCCTTCTTTTTACGGTATGCACTCACTGCATTATCAAGCAGTTCAATGGCTTCCTGCAGATTACCTTTCATAATCGCCATGGCCCCGCTGAGGGATGTCAGGCCGGGGCGTGTGCGATAAATGGCCGGTGGCAGGCTGTTCAGCCAACCTTCCAGCGTTGTGAAGGCACGTTGCAGCATGGGCGTACCGCTCGACTCGACCACCATCGCCAGCGCTTCAGGGTCCTCCAATTGCTGACACGTGTAATAAGCCTTTTCCCAGTCACCCTTCTGTGCGTACGCTTGCGTCAGGCGTTCAAGTATCAGTTTTACTTCTTCCGGCTGTTCATCCTTTAATCTCTGTTGAAGAAACTCGCGGAACAGAGGATGATAACGCAGCCAACGCTCACGCATTCCGCCGAGCGGCAGAACGAATAGATTTTTCTTGAGCAGCTGATCCATATACCCGGACCAATTCTGCTTTTCTTGATAGAACTGAGTCAGGATGGCCTCGCAAAGTTCGACGTTGAACTCATCTGGAATTGAAGTACGAATTAAGAATTCGCGCAGGTCAGGTGTCTGCTGTTCCAACACTTGGTGGCTCAGATACGAGAACGTATCTTCATGGGCAACACTCGAGATACCAGTTTGGTCACTGAGGATGATGCCTGTGATCCAGCCACCCGTCCGCTCAATGAGTTCCTGGGCCGCATGATCTGACACATGGTGATGGTGATTTTGCGCGAAGAAGCTTTGGATCTCGCGCGGCAGGAAAGCT
>CAYUUJ010000220.1:0-4773 GCA_964447845.1 uncultured Anaerolineaceae bacterium | reverse complement strand
GTTAACCTTCGTGTCCTTGGTGTTCAGATTTTTCTTAGCGTTCTTCGCGTCTTCGCGGTTTAAATCCTTTGACGCTGGAAATACCCGATGATGAACGCGCCGATGCCCACCAGCCCTACATACGGGAATATCAGGAACCAACCCACCAGCGGCAGTGCGCAAGCCAGGCCGAGAAAGACCGTCCCCCACACGGCGCGTTTCAGAGCAGAAGCCTCCGGCAATGCCCGTTCGCCAATCACGTTGGCAACGCCCGCCAGCCCGAAACTCAAGGCGATCACCAGGGCAGTCGTGATCAACACCGCCAGGATGGTCAGGATGACCTGCAGGAGTCCATCTGTGCCTTGGGATATTGAAAATAAAATGATCGCGATGACCGAGAAGAAAATAAAGTTGACCGCGCCAATACCCAGCGCGCGGTTTGGCATCGACACGATGACGGCCTGTGTTTTTGAGGCCTGCTTTGAGAACAATGCGCCCAAGACCACAAAGTAACCGATCAGTCCGGAGATCAGCGCGGCCAGCCAGAGGATCACACGGTAAAAATCATTCATCGAATTCTCCTTGGTTCTTAATTCTTCATCGATTTCGCAAAAATAGGTCGATGATTCTTTTGTACACGGATTTCGCGGACCCTGCGGCGGAAAAAGAGTGGTTTTTTAAAGGTCTTTCCGCCGCAGGCTCCGTGTCTTCCGTGTACAAAAATGTTCTCAGCGGGATGATTTCGTCATGCGTCTCAGAAGCAGACCATTGCCCACCACCCAGAGCAGGAAGGCGGTGATGGCGGCCAGGGTCAACGCCAGGCTTGAGAGATCCAGTGACAAGCTGGGGATGGTCGGCAAAGTGAATTCAGAAACGGACCCAACCCATAAAGCCCATTGGGTTTGGATCTGAACAAGAAACTCCGTCAGCGATGGGGGTTGGTAATCGGCGATAAACGGGCTCACGTACTCATTCAAGATCGGCGCGGCGAGTGCCAGCGCGATCACAGCCAGCGCGGCCTGCAGGCCCGCCGTCAGACGGATCCAACGCGGCAGAGCGACGCGCCCGCCTAAGGTCCGCGTGACCGGACCCGCCAGGTCGCGGGACAATTTCGCTTCGGGAAGTGACTCGATCGTTACGAACAAGGCTTGCAGCGCGCTGAGACGCGCCGTACAGTCCACACAGTCAGCGAGATGTTTCACCGCCTCGGCGCGCGTTTCCGGCGCGAAAGCCTGATCGAGATATTCGTGGAGTTGTTCGTCAGATAGATGCATTTCGTATTTTCTCCGCCAACAATTTACGGGCGCGAAAGAGATGACTCTTCACGTCGCTGAGCGGGATGTCCATGCTTTCGGCGATTTCATCATAACTCATATCCTGGTAGTGTCGCAGCTCGACGGCCAGACGATATTGAGGCGGCAGCGAGGCGAGCGCGGCACGGATCTGTTCGCTTCGTTCGCGGACCTCGTAGGCTGCCTCCGGCCTTTGACCTTCGTCCGCGTCTCTTTCTTCATCCAGCTCGGCGGACTCGGCCGGCCGCGCCGAGAGATGGTTGAGGCACAGGTTGGCGGCCACCCGCCTGATCCACGGCCCGAACGGACGCTCGAGATCGAAGGTGCCCAACCGTTCGTGCGCCCGGAGGAAGGTCTCCTGTGCCAGGTCTTCGGCCTCGCGGCGCTCGTTCAGCACGCGGTAGCAGACGTTGAACACGCCCGTCTGGTAGCGCGTGACGAGTTCGCCGAACGCATCCGCCTCACCGCGACGGGCGCGCAGGATCAGGTCGCGGTCTGGAGGCGCGGTCATCTCTTAAGGATAATACAGTTTTAGGGGTGAAAAAGTTGCGGAGGAAGGGATTAGGGATTAGGGATTAGGGATTAGTAATCAGGGATTAGGGATTAGTAATCAGGGATTAGGATTTTGTACACGGACCTTCGTCGGACCCTTCGGCGAAGTTTTACGGAAAAACCCTTAAAAAATCCGCCGCAGGTTCCGTATTGATCCGTCCGTTCCGTGTACAAAAGCATTACACGCCCTCGGCGCGCCCCAGGCGTCGCATGGCGACGATCTGCTTGAAGTGGTCCACTTCGTGAGCCAGCAGGAGCAGCATCCAGGTGCGATAGGCACACACGCCGAAGTGCTCGTTATATTCGCTCTTGACCGGGTCGTGCTCTTTGCGGGTACCTTCGATGGCGATCGTGATCTGCTCGGTGGCATGCACCATGCGCTTGCGCAGTTGGTCAGAGGAGATATCCGTTTTGGCGCCTTCGCCGAAGCCGCGCGCCGCCTCGGCGATATGCGGCAGGGCGCTGGTGGAGATCTCCAGCATCTTATTAATGTAATACCCCTGGGAATAGATCAAATGTGTAATGCTCTCGCTCACCGACCAGACCGAATGGGCCGGGTGCGAAAACATCACTTGCGCATCGCTCATGCCTTCCAGAGTCTCCTGGACGCGTTTGCGCGTATTGTAGAAGGTCTCGATAAATTCATCGAGCGAATGACGCTCCGAAGCCGCCAGCCATGTGATCTCGCGGGTGAAAGCGCTGTTAAGCAGAGGGTTGAGGATTTCAGAGGAAAGCATGCTGAGTTGCATTGTACCAAAAACGAAATGAAAGGGCGGACCTCCGCTGCGCATGACGCAACCTCCGGTCCGCCTACCCATCCAACCAGCGACTATCAGACCACCCGAGTATCAGACTAGCCGACTAAACAACCACACTCACCAGCCGTCTCTGCACCACAATGACCTTCTTGGGCTCCATGCCCTCCAGGTACTTCTTCACCCCCTCGCTCGCCAGCGCAGCGGACTTGATCTGTTCTTCACTTGCATCTGCAGCGATGGTGATGCGGTCGCGCACCTTGCCGTTGACCTGCACCGGGATCTCGATCACGTCTTCCTTGGCGGCGGCTTCGTCGAATTTCGGCCAGGCCTGCTTATGGATCGAGTAGGGTTTGCCCAGGTTGGACCAGATCTCCTCGGCGATGTGCGGCGTGACGGGTGCCATCATCTTCAAGTAGATCTCCACCGCTTCATTCCATTCCTTCGTCCCGGCCGCGCCGGATTCGCGCGCCTTCTGCATCTCGTTCAGCAGTTCCATCAGCGAGGAGACGATCGTGTTGAATTCGAACTGCTCATAATCGCGCGTCACGTTACGTAGGGTTTGGTGGACACGGCGTCTCAATTCGCGCGCCTCGTAGGGGCGGGTCTGAGGGGTTGAGGCATGTCGGTTCCCTGGGTCTCCAGACCCGCCCCTACCCGCATCCGTAAACATCGTCCACACGCGGCGCAGCCAGCGCGACGTCCCATCGATGCCGCCTGTCGTCCACGGTCCGCCCTCGGACCAGCGATAACCGAACATCAGGAAAGCCCGCACCGTGTCCGCGCCATAAGCGCGCACCTGCTCATCGGGGTCGATCACATTGCCGCGGCTCTTGCTCATGCGCTGACCGTCCGGGCCGAGGATCTGTCCCTGGTTGCGCAGTTGCATCACCGGCTCAGCGCCTTCCACAATTCCCGCGTCGCGCAGGGCCCTGTGGAAAAAGCGCGTATACAGCAAATGCATCACGGCATGTTCGGCGCCCCCGGTGTAGGTATCCACGGGCATCCAGTAGTTGTATTCGGTATCGTCGAACGGAGCCTTGATGTAATCCGGCGACAGATAACGCAGGTGATACCAGGACGAGCACATGAACGTGTCCATCGTATCTGTCTCACGCGTGGCGGGTTCGCCGCATACGGGACAGATCGTGTTCTTCCAGGTCGGATGCAATTTCAAGGGCGACACACCGGTGGGTTCCCATTTCACATCCTCGGGCAGCAACACCGGCAGCTGATCGTCGGGCACCGGGTTCCAGCCGTGCTTCTCGCAATGGATCATCGGGATCGGCGCACCCCAATAACGCTGACGGCTGATCAACCAATCGCGCAGGCGGTAGTTGACGGCGCGCTTGCCCACGCCTTTTTGTTCCAACCATTCGATCACCGCCTTGATGGCCGGATTCTTCATGCCTTTATCTTTGGTGGCTTTTGTTCCATTGAACGGACCGCTGTTGATCATCACACCTTCGTGCTCGTAGGCGGCTTCCATTGTGTCTCCGTCAGATTCCAGGCCCTCCGATTGAATGACCGGTATGATCTTCAACCCGAATTTGCGCGCGAACTCGAAATCGCGTTCATCGTGCGCCGGGACGGCCATGATGGCGCCCGTGCCGTAGGTGATCAACACATAATCCGCGATCCAGATCGGGATGCGCTCGTCGTTGACCGGATTGATGGCATAACCGCCGGTGAACACGCCGGTCTTTTCCTTATCCGTCGCCTCGCGGTCGATATCGGACATTCGGCTGGCTGCCGTTTTATAAGCCGCGACCTCCGCCCGATGCTCGTCCGTGGTGATCTTGTCCACCAGCGGATGTTCGGGGGAGAAGACCATGAAGGTCGCCCCCCACAATGTATCGGGGCGGGTGGTGAAAACAGGAATCAGGGCTTCGGAATCAGGAATCCGTTCTTTCGGTTTTACTGATTCCTGATCTACTCGGAACTGCACTTCTGCGCCCTCGCTGCGGCCGATCCAATTTTTCTGCAACGTCTGGATATTTTCAGGCCAGTCGATACCCGTGAAATCCAGCAGCTCATCGGCGTATTTGGTGATCTTGAAGAACCACTGGTCCAGGTTCTTCTTGATGACCGGCGTCCCGCAGCGTTCGCAGACGCGGTCTTCCCCCACCACCTGCTCGCGCGCCAGGGTGGTGTTGTCCTTCGGGCACCAGTCCACGGCGGACATCTTGCGATAC
>CAYUUJ010000219.1:0-4794 GCA_964447845.1 uncultured Anaerolineaceae bacterium | reverse complement strand
CTTATGCCATCCATGATGACGATACCCAGGCGCATCGCGGTCTGCGGGCCTTGAACTGGCTTTTGCGTATTGCCAGGCCGCACTACCATTTCCATGGACACACCCATTTCTACCGCCAGAACCTGGCTGATTCGACCAGTCAGCTTGGCCGAACCCAAATTATGAACGTCTATCCTTACAAGGTGATTGAGATTCCCAATGTCTGACCATATTGCAGCTCGTGCCCGCTCCGATTACAGCCGGGCGCGCTTTAAAGCATTCATGAACAAGGTCTGGTCAGTTGTCTCCGGCCAGCCCAGCCAACTCCTTTCGTACGACGAGATCAAGGAGAAACTTCGCATTGGCGGCCCGATCTACCGCGGCGTACAAACCGTGTCCGTGGACCAGATCGTGGGCAGCCTGAATCGCTACCATCAATTCGACCGCGCTTTCCTGCCCACGCAGGATGACAACTCCAGCCGCTGGCAAAAGATCGACCGGGCCTTTTATGAGGACGTCAGTCTGCCTCCCATCGTTTTATATAAAGTGGGACAGGTCTACTTCGTGGTGGACGGCCACCACCGCGTCTCGGTGGCGCGTGAACAGGGACAGCTGGCGATCGAGGCCGAGGTGCGCGAGTGCGCCACCCGCGTGAACATCACGCCGGATCTAAAACTTGAAGATCTTGAGATCCTGGGCGCCAAGGTGGATTTCCTCGAGCGCACCCAGCTCGATCGTCTCCGCCCGAAAGCCAATATCAAGCTCACCATCCCGGATGGTTTTGAACGCATGCTCGAGCATATCGCTGTTCATCGCTATTTCATGGGTCTGGATCTGAAGCGCGATATTACGGAAAAGGAAGCAGTGACGGATTGGTATGATAAGGTTTATCTTCCGATCGTCAAGATCATCCGCAAGAGCACTGTTCTCAAGGAATTCCCCGGCAAAACCGAAGGCGACCTGTACCTGTGGGTGCTGGATCATCAGCATTATCTGCATCAAGAGGAAGGCCAGCCGCTGCTGCCTCCGGACCAGGCCGCGCGCGGCTTCCTTGAAGATCAGGACTGATCTGAGGGATCACAATGGCAGACACACATCCCCTTGCCGGTGTTTATGCTGCGGCCGTAACTCCGCTGCTTTCCGCTTCGAGCCTGGACCTGCAGTCGGTCCCCGTTCTGCTGCGTTTCCTGGCCTCGCGCGGCTGTCACGGCGCGCTGCTCTTTGGTACGACCGGCGAAGGCCCGTCCTTTTCTCCCGCAGAACGAGAGGCGGTATTGCGCGCGGCCGCCGCGGCACGCGAGGATCTTCCCGGCTTCCGCCTGCTGGCCGGGACGGGCACGCCCAGCTTGAGCGAAACGATCGACCTGACGAGGCTGGCCTTCGACCTGGGTTACGAGGGCGTGGTCGTCTTGCCTCCTTATTATTTTCGCAAAGCCACCGATGAGGGCCTCTTCCGCTGGTTCGATGAACTTATCAAGCGGGCTGTGCCGACAGGGGGACACTTCTTCGGTTATCACTTTCCCGGGGTGGCAGGCATCGGACTGTCGCTGGAACTGTTGGCGCGCCTCAAAGACGCGTTCCCAACACAGTTCGCGGGGATCAAGGACTCATCCGGCGAACCCGAGCTGGCGCGCCTGCTCGGCGAACGCTTTGGTCGGGAGCTGGCCGTCCTCACAGGAACCGATTCCTATCTACAGCTTGCCATGGAAAACAGCGCGGCCGGGTGCATCACCGCCCCGGCCAACTTGATTTCCCCGGACCTGCGCGTCGTCTGGGATGGGATGCGCGCCGGGAAAGATGTCTCAGATGTGCAGGCGAAGGTGGACATGAAGCGGCGCCTGCTTGAAAGTTATCCGCCGTTCCCCGCCAGCTTGAAGGCGCTCCTGCACAGGCTGCACGGACTGCCGCGCTGGGGTGTCCGCCCGCCGCTGGTGGAGATGTCTACTGCCCAGGAAGAGCAGGCGCTGGATGAATTCAACATATTGAATTAATTGTAGGGGCGACCCATTGGGTCGCCCCTACGAAATTATTACAATTTACACGCGAACGTTTTTCGATGAATGGGGGAGAAGCCGAGCAGTCCGATCGCCGCCCGATGACGCGCGGTCCCATATCCTTTATGGCGGCCCAACCCATAGCCGGGATATTCATTATCAAGTTCAAGCAACATGGCATCCCGCGCCGTCTTGGCTAACACGGAAGCGGCCGCGATGCTGAGTGATTTTTGGTCGCCTTTCACAAGCGCGGTCTGCGGAGTATCCAGCTCGGGCAGTTCGAGGCGGAAATCGGTTAACAGATAATCCGGGGAAACGGTCAAAAATTCCAGGGCGCGTAACCCCGCCAGGCGCGCGGCATGCACGATGCCGAGCGCGTCGATCTCCTGCGCCGATGCGAAACCCACCTGCCAACCCATTGCCACCGATTTGATGCGTTCGGCCCACAGCGCGCGCTGAAGGGCGGTCATTTGTTTCGAATCGCGCACCCCGGCCAGGGTCCGGGAGAGACGCGGGCTGACGGGCAGCAGCACCACACCCACCGCCACAGGTCCGGCCAGGGCACCGCGTCCGGCTTCGTCGAGGCCGGCGACGCGCGTCAGGTTGCTTTTCCAGAGTCCTTTTTCAAATGAAAGGTCAGGATTAACGATCATACACACCGCGCAGCGTATTCATGTGGATCGTGAAAATATCCTTGATCATACGCAGGGCATCCGGCACCGCGCTCAACTTGGTCTCCGGATGAAAATACCAATGGATGGGAATCTCGAGGATGCGGTATTTGAGACGGCGGGCGAGATACAGCACTTCGATATCGAATGACCAGCCGGGCAGGGTTTGCAGACTGAAGAGAGTTTGCGCGGCTTCGGCTGTGAAGCATTTAAACCCGCATTGTGTATCCTGCAAGCCGGGCAGGATCAGGATCCGAATGACGGCGTTGATCGCCCGCCCGCCCCAATGCCGGTAGCCCGGTTCGTTATAGCGCACGGAGCCGCGCGCTTCACGCGAACCGATGGCGATGTCGAAATTCGTGATGGCGGGGGGCAGGAATTTATTGACTTCCTGGATGGGCATGGAAAGGTCGGCGTCACAGATAAAGCGAAATTCCCCGCCGGCCGCCAGCATGCCGCGTTTCACGGCCAGGCCTTTTCCGCGCGCCGTTTCCTGAATGGTCCGTAAATTTTCATGGCGCAGGGAGAATTCAGTGGCGATCTCGAAGGTGCGATCGGTGCTGCCGTTTTCCACCACGATCACCTCGGCCGTGTACGACTGGGTCGCGAGAAAATCAAAGACCTGCTCCAACGTGCGGGGCAGGCGGCGCTCTTCGTTATGGGCCGGGATGATGATGGAAAGGAAAGGCAAGGCCAATGAGGATTATTGAGTGTAAACGATATAAATGCCGGCAGCCAGCACACAACACTCGACCAACATCAGAAAGAACAGGACCAACAACTGGCGCGGGGTCATCCCCAGGAACCGCCCTTTTTTGCGCAGCAGTGGTTGGGCCGGGTTGATCTCCCGTAGTTCCGGTGAGATCTCCGACCCATCTTCGCCATCTTCATATGCAAAACTCAGGTCCGCAGGATCAAAAGGTTTGGCCGAGTCGGCCGCATCGAAAATGGCCTTGGCGCGGGCCGGGCCTTCCTGTTCGAGCGGAATTTGAGCAGCGGCCAGTTCTTCCGGCGTGCGCGGCGAAACAATTCGATCGGCCAGCTCGAACACCTGCTGGGCTCCCAGGGTCGGGCGCGCCTGCACAAGCGAGGCCCCAAACTGCCTGACGGCATCGCTCATGATCACACGGACCGCTGGCCGGGTGGATTCGACATGAAAGCCCGGATCCGTTCCGATCAAGACCGGTTCGACCGGCGTATTCAATTGAATGTTCTGGCGCTGCAGATACGTCTGCACGGCGCGCGACATCAGACTCACACGGCTGAGGAGATTTACCCCGGCCGGCTGAGAGCGTCCCTTGACGATGGTGTTCCATTCATCGCCCTTGGCTTCGAAGAAACCTTTCACAGGTGTGACGTAAATGACGTTTAATCCCTGCGGTCCCACCAGGATCAGCGGCACGACCACTTCGGTGCCCGGCAGGGTCATATTGCGGATCAGCACAAAACCTTTATCGATCGAGCGCTGAAGTTGTGCAATGACCGCCAGCTGCGCCCGCACTTCAGAATACCAGCTGAAGCCGTACTTGAGCGTACCCTGCAGGCGTCCGAACAAGTCGATTTCGCCGTTCTCTTTTTGAATGGGGGTTTTATCGAGGATCTTCATGGTTAGAAAACCGGCAGGCCTTCCAACTCGTCCTGGGTGGCATTCGGGCGGGTGGACAGGATCTCGTGTGCATTATTCGACACCAGCTGGATTGGTTTCCCGACTTCAAATGTACTGGCCAGGAATTCCTTGCGCCGGCCGGTCACAAATTTTCTGCCTTCTTTAAGGCGTTTGAGCAGGTCAGTTCTGGGGAGCAGGATATGGTCGGAAAAAGTGGCGCCGCGCCGTTCGTAGGCGCGCACATATTGGATCTGCCCGCCTTTATAGCGCACTGCCTCGACCACTCCATCGAATTTATCGGCCATGATTGCTGTGAAGTAATTTTAACATAGAAAGCCGCCGGAGATTCTTCAGGCGGCCTCGGTTAATAACCATCCGCAGATTACGCAGAGAACACCGATTTCGTGCCCAATCTGTGAAATCTGCGGATGAATTCTATTAGTCGGGGTGGTGGGACTCGAACCCACGACCCCCGCGTCCCAAACGCGGTGCGCTACCAACTGCGCTACACCCCGAATTATTATTTGCCGACGACCCTGGCGCC
>CAYUUJ010000218.1:0-4819 GCA_964447845.1 uncultured Anaerolineaceae bacterium | reverse complement strand
ATAGCCCGCGAGCGCCACCACGCCTTCCTGGATGCGCGCTCCGCCGGAGTCGTTGATCCCGATCACCGGCGCACCGTTCTTCATTGCCATATCCATGATCTTGCAGATCTTTTCGGCGTGTACTTCGCCGAGGCTGCCTCCAAAAACCGTGAAATCCTGTGAATAGACATAAACCAGGCGGCCCTCGATCGTCCCCCAGCCGGTCACAACCGAGTCGCTCATGTATTTTTGTTCCGCAAGCCCAAAATCGTTGGTGCGATGCACGATAAATGTGTCTACTTCGCGAAATGAACCCTTATCAAGGAGCAGATCCAGCCTTTCATGTGCGGTTAGCCGGCCTTTCTTGTGCTGTGCATCGATGCGTTCCGCGCCGCCACCCAGCCTGGACTTGGCTTTCAGCTCCCGCAGTCGCTTGATATTCGGGTTTTCGCTCATACGCCTCGCTTTATGAAAGTATCATTCGATGAAAAATGAGGAATGGTTATTATGAGAACATAAGCCAGCAGGAAAATGTTCAGGAGCAGGCTGAACGGCCAGTTCGCGCGTGGCGCCTGGAAGACCAGCCTATCGGTCCAATACCAGACCGTGTAGCTGGTCGCGGCCCAAAATAGCATTTTTGCGGCCTGAGCCTTTTTCTGCCAAAGGTTCCACAACAGCGCAGATCCAACGACCAACCATGTCAACCCGCTGAGAGCTGTATATAGGGGCCCTGGCGCTGGCGCGAATTCCTGAATTAAATCGTACCACGCAACCGCCGTCCACAGGCGGAATGCGTGCCAGACTGTTAGGATTAACACCAACAATAGGAGCGGCGTTACATGCAGGGAGGGTTTTTCGGTCATGGCTGCAACTCCATCAGGGATTTGCCGCCGTAAACTGCCAGGATGTCGCCGGTTCGGAACTGGTCAAGATAGGGCGGACCCTTAAGGATCCCAGGATTCGCAAAGATAAAGTCCACACCGATACGAGCCAGGTACTCACCAGCCTGCCCGGCTCGCAGAGCTACAAAGTAAGCCGGGCTATTTATCAATCCATCCATGTTGACGATCGTGCGCCCCTGAATGTAATACCCGACGTTTCCGCCGCCGGTCATGCCGATCACAGAGCCGGGTGGCGTGTTTTCCTCCAGAAAACGGGCACTGTCCATATACGGTAAATCCGACGAATTAACGCCGTGTGGCATTCTCTGAGCAATCAGTGATCCAAAATCGCGTGCCAGGACAAGTCCGCTTAGCAGCGCGGTTGCAAGCAAAACGTTATTCAGGATCGGAATTTTTTGCAGTGGCCTCAGCAAAATTGCAAGCAGTAAGCTGCCTGCCAGTACCAGGAAAACCGGTTGACTGATCCAGTACCATTCCTTCATCCCGGCATAGCCTGTGATGTTATATGAAAGGACCTGCGCGATGGAGCCGATGAATAAAACGGGCAGCGCGAATTGAACAATCCCTCGAAGAGCCAGCCGGCGATTCAGAAAGAGAACGCTGACGGCGATCAAAACGCAAACAATCAGCACGGCTGGATAAAAGATCTCGGGTTTATAAGAGTTGCGCCAGGCAGCGATCTCTCTGCTGATCGCCTGCAGCGTAAAATTGAAGGGCCGCCAGGTGTCGAAATCGGCATGCAGGCCAACTCCCCAAAATGAAAGCGGGTTACGGGCGGAGCCGCCGTATACCCGGGAAGCAAAATCTCCCCACCAACGCTTGATCAGCCCGCTGACCGGTGACGCTGTCCCGATCAGCAGTTTGTTCAGGAGCATATAAAGCCCCAAGCCACCACCTAGTATCCCGAAATAGAGCAACCCCTCTTCAAGCCATTGTCTCCATTTCACAGCAATCAGTTCTCGAGGGGAAGGCGTCCGATCATTCTGTCTCTGAGTGAACTTTAAGGCCATCCAACGGACGATGATTAGGCCCAGGATATTAAATGCCCAGTCGTAGATCAGGGTTACTCGTGGGAATCCCTGATTCATGCCCGAAACAAACTGCATCCCAAGGGCGATCCCCAGAGAACTTATTGTGACCGCGATCAGAATCTTGCGTAGAACGAGCGGGTTCAGGTCACGCGATTCGTATAGACCCGAAAAATAATAAAGTGGGATCTTGGTCAATACTGAGAAAGCGATCATTGCGATGGCCGCATTGCTGTATGTATAGTAGTCAGGAAAACCCAGTCTAAATATGAATCCCGCCAGGATTGCAGTGACCGCAATAAATATATCGATCGGTATAAGGATGCGCATACGCATGCCGCGCAGGATGATCCAGGCGCCGGCCAGCACGGCCAGGAAAACCAGGTCCAGGCGGCTGAACAGGGTAAGTAACCCCAAAATAGCGAGACCAGCTATTCGTCCGCGCGTGACGCGTTTGGTCCGCCATTCCCCTTCGAATCTCCAAAGCGAATAGATGAGCAGCATAAGCATGAATACGGCCAATCCTGTTTCGAGGCCGATTTCGAAAATCGTGTAGTGAATATAAGAATTGAAAGCCCACCAGGATCCGGCCAGGATGGCGATAGGAAGCGAGAGCGTATTCCTGACGAGCCGATAAAGCAATACGCTACTCGCGGCGCTCAGGGCACCCTGTACAAGCAGCAGGATCCTGAGCGGCAAAATCAGATCGAAACGCGCCAGAGCAAAGATGGGAACACAGACAAGCATCCATAACGGGTGATAGCCGTTTGTGGGGTTCAGACCGTCAAAGGTGCTGCCATGTCCCTCGGCAATATTTTGAGCCACCTTGAAATAGTAATACGCGTCATCGCGCGTGAACCAATTACTTGGAAAGTTGTACGCATCCGATGCAGCCGCGTAAAGGTGGATCGCCATGACGGCTATTACCAGAATAGCTTCGAACCACGGAAGGCGTTTAGCGAATTCTCTCAATTCCGAACTTGTCTTTCTCCGGGCGTTATCGCGATCCATCTGCCGACAAGGTTTTATGACAGGGCACAGCGCCTGTGTCGTCCGTCGCCAGAAAAACCATCCCGAATCAGGCTTATTGGTTTGGAGGTTGAATCAGTGCATGAGTGATATCAGGCTGCTATCTTCGCGTCGGCCGTTCTTTGCGGCAGTCTTGAAAATACGAGCTTCTTGAGTCCGCTATTCTCGATCACAAGCACCAGTAATGCAAGAACAATAGTGACAATGGTGATTTTCAACCCGAGGTGATAGAGAGGGGGATCGAACACAAAAGTATACGTGTGCATTCCGGGCAGCATCTCTGCACCGAGGTAGCCGTTCGCCGGTTTCAGGGTCGCGGGCTCGCCATCCACCAGAAGTTTCCAGCCCGGATAGTTGCTGACCAGTACAACCAGGTGTTCCTGTGGATTCCCTGGCTCACCGATCACCTTTACTCGATTTGGGCCATCATAAGATACATCTTCAATCGGCGTGGCTTGGGTAGGCGCCAGTTTTGCGCCAATCACCAGCAACCTGGGCGCAGCCGAGAATGCAAATGGTAATGCATCATTGCTCTGCCAGATGCCAAATCCATCGACTTCCCTCAGCAATACCGCGTCACCCGCGGGCGGTTCATCCAGTCGCGAGATCTGATATTTACCAGTCGCATGAAACGGGGAGTTTTCCGCACGCTGTTTGTCCTGGGTAAGCAGATGTTGGTTGTAATTGAAGTTAATGACCGGAATTTCGAGGTCGTAGGCGGCCGGCGTCCATTCCCACCAGATACTGCCGCCGCCAATGTTAACATAATACAAACTGTTATCATGTTTTTGCAGCCAACGCAAGGTCGTGTATGTGACCGGTGTCAGAGGAAAAGGTGCAAAGGTAAAGCCTTTGTTAATTTGATAAACACCGTTCAGGTTCAAGAACAATAGGATTGTCACGGCGAGGCCCAGTAACCGCCGCATGCCGGTGCCGGTTTGAGCCCCGTCTCCCTGGTAGGTCAACGCGATTCGATATTTTGAGACCAGTGGCCGAATAATTCTATACAACCCCTGTAAACTAGCGGCGCTTAATATTAAGATCGGAATCGCGGCTACATATAACAACCGAAGTGGAAACCGTAGCGTCGTGAAAAAAGGAAACCATTCGTAAATGTAGTTAATTGGCGCATACCGGTTTGCCTGCCAGGCCAATAAAAAGATCGCTAGTGCGCTCATCGCCAATAGAACCGGCCAATATTTGTTCCGTCTGAATGCCAGCGGCAGGGCAATTAACCCCCCCAATGAAAGCGGTCCCATATAAAACCAGTTCCAGCCGCTCATGGTGCCTAAAACTGTAGCCCTGAACCATTCAGGTTCTGAAATGACGTAATTGAAGAGTGCATAACTGACCGGTTGAGAACCAAACCGGTAAATATCCACACCGGCTTCGCGAATGCTCAGTCTATATCCGTCATAGATCGGGATCGCCATCACGGCGATCAAACCAATTGTGAATGCGGCTGCAAGCAGTGAGCGCCAGAGCATGTTAACCCAATTTCCGCGTGGCAAAACCGCCGCTGCCACCAGGATCACTCCCAGACTGCCTGCCAAATAGAAGGGGTAATACCCGCCTCCGGTAAATAAGACCATGGCTATGCAGAATGCCGTCCATATAATGGAGGTTAGGTTCTTCTTATGCAACATTTGCCAGAAACTTGCGAATGCCCAGGGAAACCATGCGATTCCCAACAATAGCTCGTACCAACCGACCCGCCAGAGCATCGACAGGCCACCGGAGAACATGAAAAGCAAGCTGGACCAAAGCCGGAATACGCCGCGCAGGCCTGCCACATACGACAGATACCATTGTCCTAATCCCGCCAATAGAAACGTGATAAAGATCGAAACTTTCATTCCGTTGATGCCACCCCAGATCATG
>CAYUUJ010000217.1:0-4826 GCA_964447845.1 uncultured Anaerolineaceae bacterium | reverse complement strand
GAAGTAAAAGTGGATGATTGTGCGGGCTGCCATGCGGATGTGGCCACGGTTGAAGACCTGAAATCCATCCGGATGGTAAGCTCGGCCCTGGATTACGATGGCGACGGGGACACGCAGGAGGGTATGTACTTCGAGATCGAAGGCTTGCAGGAGGCTTTGTACGCGGAGATCCGCGAATATGCGCAGGCAAAGACCGGGTCCGGTATTGTTTACGACCCAGCGGCTTACCCGTACTGGTTTGTGGATGCGGACGGGGACGGCGTCACCGATCAGGACGCGGACGGGGCTGTTCGCTTCAGCAATTGGACAGCGCGCCTGCTGAAGGCGGCCTACAACTATCAGGTCTCGCTTAAGGATCCAGGCGCTTTCGCCCACGGCAACAAATACATCGTGCAGCTGCTCTTCGACTCCATCGCCGATCTTGGCGGGGATACGTCTCTGCTGGCCCGCACGGATGCAGCTCATTTTGCGGGCAATACGGAGCCGTTCCGGAATTGGGATGCCGAGGAGGAAGGCGGAGGAATTGTCCCGGCCGGCTGCGTGAAATGCCACACAGCCACAGGCTTGCCCGCCTACATCTTGACCGGAGGCACAACAGTCGTCACCACTAGCGGCACCACGGCCATCGTCGGGCTTGGCCCCATGCCTGCCGGCAATGGTTTCCTGTGCACCACCTGCCATGTCAATCGCGGCGGCGGAGGCGAGCTCTACGAAGTCAGTTCGGTACTGTTCCCCAGCGGGAAGACGGTCAGCTTCGGCGGCCAGGATGCAGATGGCAATTTCCTGCCTGACGAGTCAAACCTCTGTATATCCTGTCACCAGGGCCGCGAATCCACCACCAGCATGAATAACGCCCTGCGCGGCAAGGATCCGGACACTGTCGATGCAAAGATCCGATTCAAGAACATCCACTACTTCGCCGCAGGCGCCACGATCTTCGGTGCGGAGGTTCAAGGCGCCTACCTGTTCGAGGGCAAGGAATATGCGGGCCAGAACATGCACGCCAGCCCCGAGGGCCGGATGAATGAATGCAAGGACTGCCACGATGTCCACGCACTGCAACCAAAAGTTAACGCCTGCCAGACCTGCCATGATACGAGCGATCCGACCACCATCCGCGTTTCGGACATCGACTATGACGGCGACGGCGATGTGACCGAGGGCATCAAGGGCGAGATCGATACATTGAGCGAGGCGCTATATGCTGAGATCCAACGCTACGCCGAGGCGCACGGCGGCCCGATCGAATACAAGCCCGGGGCCTACCCGTACTTCTTCGGAGCCGACGGCAAAACCTATGCGGCCTGGACGCCGAATCTCGTCAAGGCGGCTTTCAACTACCAGTACGTCCACACGGACCCGGGAAATTACGTCCACAATCCCAAGTTCGTAATGCAGTTCCTGATCGACTCGATCGAATTCCTGGGCGGCGACGTCAGCACCTATACCCGTCCATAACCGGGCCGCCAAGTTGGGGCGGGTCTTTCAGATCGAGAGATTCAATCACTTCGATTCTGAGAGACCCGCCCCAACGATTTCAGAGACACCCGCCCACTTCCGGAAGTGAGGCGATCGGTTCAAGGAGATTGTCATGCGCTTGAGGCGACAGCTTCAACGGATCCGCCCATCTATCATCTTGCAACTGCTGGGGGCCGGCATACTCCTGCTGGCCATCCATGCCTATGCAACGCCCGTGCGAGCCACCTCTCCGCTCCAGGAAGAGGGGCCGACGAACGATTTCTGCCTGGGCTGCCATCAGTCGTCGGATATCACCTTCACGCTCGGCAACCAATCGATTTCCACCAGCATCAATCCGATCCGCTTCGGGCAATCCGTGCATGCCGAAGAAAGTATTGCGTGCGTGGATTGCCATGCGAACATCAGCGATTATCCGCACCCGATCGTTACGGAACGAAATCTGCAAGACTTCTCCACGACGCTGAACAAAACCTGCCAGGGCTGCCATGAAGAACAATTCCAGAAGGTGCAGGACAGCGTCCACCAAACGGCCATCGACCAGGGCAACGATGAAGCTCCGCTCTGCTCGGATTGCCATAACCCGCATACACAAGCGCGCGTGATCGGCAACGAAAGCGGTCAGCTCACGATCGCGGCGCGCTTGCACATCCCCGAAACCTGCGCCGGCTGCCACCTCGATAAGTACGAGCAATACAAGGCCAGCGTGCATGGCAAAGCATTGACCGAGGAAGGCAATCTGGATGTGCCAACCTGCACCGACTGCCATGGCGTGCACACCATCAGCGACCCGACTACCGCCACATTCCGCAACAGCACACCGGCATTGTGCGCCAATTGCCACTCGGATCCGGAGGTCATGGACAAGTACGGCATTTCCACCAATGTGCTCGACACGTATGTAGCCGACTTTCACGGGACGACCGTCAAACTTTTCGCAGAACAATTTCCGGATCAACCTACCAACAAGGCGGTTTGCACAGACTGTCACGGCATTCACGACATCTCGAAAGTCGATAATCCGCAGACGGGCATTGCGCTGCGCGAGAATCTGCTGGTCAAATGCCAGCGCTGTCATCCGGGCGCTACAGCCAATTTCCCGGCTGCATGGCTGAGCCATTACGAGCCAAGCCCTCAACATTCCCCGATCGTGTATTTTGTGAACCTGTTCTACAAAATTTTTATTCCCGCGGTGATCGGGGGCATGGTCTTCTTTATTCTGACCGATATTTACAGGCGCACTGTAAATCGGGCGAAGGGAGTCAAACACCCATGAACAAAAAGCCTCGCACATACATACGCTTTCCTCTCTATCGACGCCTGGAACATATCGGGCTGATGCTGACCTTCATCACGCTTGCATCGACGGGTCTCCCCCAAAAATATCCCAACTCTGCCATAAGCGTTTTCGTCGTGCAGACACTGGGTGGCATAGAAAACTTGCGCAGCATTCATCACTTTACGTCCATTCTCGTGATGTTCGCCATTATCTTTCACCTGCTCGTGATGGGCTACAAGATCCTCGTTCTGCGATCACCGTGGTCCATGATGCTCTCCTTGCAGGATGCCAAAGACGGCTTACAAGCCCTGCTATATAACATCGGAATTGCAAAGACATATCCGAATATGGGCCGCTATACCTTCGAGGAAAAATTCGAATACTGGGCATTCGTCTGGGGATATAGCATCATGGGGATCACAGGCTTTATTATGTGGAATCCGATCACGGCTACCAGGTATCTTTCCGGTGAATTCGTCCCTGCGGCAAAAGCTGCTCATGGCTGGGAGGCAGTGCTCGCAGTACTTGCCATCATCGTCTGGCATATGTATGGCGTAAACATCAAACACTTTAACAAATCCATGTGGACGGGTAAGCAGACTGAAAGTGAAATGCGTAGCGAACATCCGCTGGAACTCGCGGCAATCAAGGCGGGAAAAGCGGAACCCAAGCCTGATGCGGCCACCCTTCGCAAGCGACAAATGATCTTTTTTCCCGTGGCGGCAATCTTAACCATTGCCTTGCTTGTGGGAGTCTACGGGTATATCAACGGTGAGGAAACCGCGTTGAAAACAATCCCACCCATTTCAACGACAGCGGAAGGTCCTTTGCAGACCCCCTGACACCGGAAGGGATATCCTGATCATTGTGTTGCGAATGATATTTGTAGAAAAAGATCCGGGTATGCGTGAATACTACTGAGAAGAAAAATTTGGGGTCGCACCTAAAAGACCGCCAGGCTTGTGCTCTCATTCACCATTAATCTCTACAGGTAAAATATGTTACATCAACTTTGCTGGATGATGGACCTGTTATCAGACTCGGAAGTCCGGGGTCAGCCCAGTTCTGCATTGGAGTTAATCGATGAAATTCAATAAATTCGTAGTCGGTGGCGTGCTGATTTTAGGCGCAGTCATCTATTTGATCGTTTCATCTGCCGGGGCGGAAGCAGAATATTTCATGACGGTCGATGAGCTGAGGGCGACCAATGGCGGGATGGCCGGCAAGAACCTGCGGGTCTCCGGCGCGGTGATCGGGGACACGATCCAGTACGACCCGCAGACTCTCACGCTGACCTTCGAAGTGGCAAACGTACCGGCCGATAACGCCGAGATCGAAGCGCAGGGCGGGTTGGCCGAGGTCTTGCATCAAGCGGTGATCGACCCCTCCCGTAACCGCATCCAGGTTGTCTACATCGGTCCCAAGCCGGACTTGATGCGGGACGAGGCGCAGGCGATCATGACCGGGCATGTCGGCCCGGATGGCATCTTCCAGGCGGATGAACTTCTACTGAAGTGTCCTACCCGCTACGAACAAGCTCTCCCGGAGCAAGCCGCAAGGCAATAAGCGCAAAACGGCCACGCGAAGCCTCGTGGCCGTTTTCTTGGATAAGCAGGTGAACCGATGATCGCAGAATTCGGATTTGGAATTTTAGGGTTGTCCTTCCTCGTCGCGTTGTATAGCGCCGGCGCGGCGATCTATGGTGCGCAGAGAAATTCCACGGCAGCCGTGGAAAGCGCCCGCCGTGCCATGCTGCTGGTCTGGCCGCTCATCAGCCTTTCGGCCATTTCCCTCATTACATTACTGATCGGGAATCATTACGAGGTCTCCTTCGTTTACGAAGTGACCAGCCGCAGCATGCCGACCTATTTAAAAGTCACTGCCTGGTGGGGCGGACAGGCCGGCTCGTTGATCTTCTGGTCCTGGTTGATGTCTGCCTTTGCCTCGCTGGTGACTTTGCGCAAATGGGACCGCGACCGCGAGTTCCTGCCGTGGGTGATCGTCGTATGCTCTCTGACCATAGCCTTCTTCCTGATGCTCTCGGTCTTCTTCGAAAATCCCTTCACCCGCT
>CAYUUJ010000216.1:0-4845 GCA_964447845.1 uncultured Anaerolineaceae bacterium | reverse complement strand
CCCGGGTCAACTCCTGTACACTTCCACGCATGGATATTGATCTAGACCTCTACCGGCATGAAGTCCGCGTTTCATCGGATCCGCTGGTGCGACTTTCGGCGCTGGATATATCTCCCGATCTTCCTCAACGAACACTTGTTTTTATTCACGGCTTCGGCGGTCAGGCTCTGCAATGGCGCTATCAATTGCAGAAGTTATCGCAGGAAAACCGCGTCATCGCCATCGATTTGCGCGGGCATGGTCTCTCCGATAAACCATCCGATGGCTACGATATGCAGAGTATCCAAAAAGATCTCGAGACAACGCTCGAGATCTTGAAGGTAAGCGGCAAGATCGTTTTGATCGGTCATTCCTTCGGCGGCGCGTTGGTGACGGAATACGCGCTGGCTCATCCTGGGCGCGTGGAGCGCCTGGTCCTGATGGCCACCGCCGGCGAATTCAAACTTAATGCTCTGTATCGGCTGTCTCTGCACCTTCCGAGTTGGTTGCTGCGCTTGCTCAGCCCTTTGACGCGCGGCTGGCTCTCGGCACCTCCGCATGTCTTGAAATCTTTTTATTTGCAGAATATGGCCAGGTGGATGGGTTGGGACAAATTCGCCGCGTTGACCGTGCCCACGCTGGTGATCCGCGGCAACCGGGATCTGGTCTTCGAAAGACCCATGTTCGAGAAAGTGGCGCGCAGCATACCGGGCGCGGAAGAAGCCAATATCCAGGCCTCCGGTCATATGGTGATGTTGGAGCGCAGTGACGCGGTTGAACGCGCCATCGACAGGTTTTTAGGCGCCGAGTATCAGCGTTCGTGGCGCGATACACCCACCATGATCCGCAGGGAACTTCTAGGTCGGGACGCCATCCGCCGGGAACGTCCTTGGCTAGCGCGGTATGAGGCTGGTGTGCCCTACACAGTTGGAATTCCGCACATCCCTTTACACCACCTGCTGAGGTCCGCTGTGCGGCGGTTTCCAACCCGGCCGGCAATATTTTTCGAGGGCGCGCATTTATCCTATCGCCGCTTGAATCATGAATCCAATCGATTTGCGAACGCCTTATTGAATCTCGGGATCGCCAAAGGTTCCCGCGTCGTTTTATTGATGCCCAACCTTCCGCAAACTGTGGTGGGTTTCTTTGGGACACTTAAGGCAGGCATGAGCGCGGTGTTCATGCCGCCCATGTCTGAGCCGGAGGAATTGATCCGTCAAGTAAAGGATTCGGATGCCAGTGTATTGGTGACCTTGAATATCTGGTCCGGGCTGGCGGAGCGCATTCGCTCGGAGACAGGTTTACCCTTCGTCGTGCTGACGGATGCGGCGGATTATCTCTCCCTCCCGAAAAGATTGATCTCGCGCGGTCGCAACCGCGGTCAAACGCTAGCGCGCGCTTTGGATTGGCGTAGCTGGCTGAGTGGAGAACCGCGTAAGTCACCCTCAGTGGAGGTCCAGCCGGAAGACCTGGCGGTCATCATTTATACCGGTGGAACGACCGCTCAATCCAAAGGCGTGATGCTTTCGCATCGCAACCTGGTGGCCAACGCATTACAGACCCGGCATTGGATGCCTGCAGCCATGGAAGGCCGCGAACGATTTTTGTGCGTGGTGCCGATCTTTCACAGTTATGGCCTGACCACCGCGCTCACCGTCCCGGTCGCGCTGGGGGCAGCCATGATCTTGAAGCCGCGCTTTGAGGTCAGCGAAATATTACAGTCCATCAAACGCTACCGGCCCACGATCTTCCCGGGTGTGCCCAGCATGTACGTGGCGATCAATAATTATCGCGGCGTGCGCAAATATGGGATCGACTCGATCAAGGCTTGCATCAGCGGCTCTGCGCCACTGCCGGTGGAAGTCTCGGAAGCTTTCGAGAAGCTGACGCGCGGTCGTCTGGTGGAGGGCTATGGCCTGACCGAAGCTTCACCGGTTACGCATGCGAATCCACTGGACGGTGAACGCAAGGTGGGGACGATCGGCGTGCCCCTGCCTTCCACCGAAGCTACAGTCCTGGACCTGGCGGATGGGCGAAAAACCGTCAAAGCGGGGCAGATCGGCGAGCTGGCTGTGCGCGGTCCGCAGGTGATGCTGGGATACTGGAAAAACCCGACGGCCACGCGCGAGGTGCTGACCGAGGAAGGCTGGCTGCTGACCGGCGATGTGGCTCAGATGGATAAGGACGGTTATTTCCGCATCGTTGCCCGCAAGGCGGACATGTGGTACGCTTCGCGTGACAAGCCCGGAACCCCTGCATTTCCACGTGACATTGAAGAAGTGCTCTACGAGATCCCACAGGTAAAAGAAGCCGCGGTGGTGGCGGTGGCGGGACGTCCATTTGCGTTTGTGATCGCGGCCGGAGAGGCGCCCAAAGCCGAGGCGGTGATCGCATTTTGCAAACGGCGTTTGCCTCCACATCTGGTGCCACGTTTTGTTTTTTTCATGGATGAATTCCCGAGAACATTTATCGGTAAAGTACTTCGCAGAGAGTTAGCAAAGAGATATGAACAATACGTCACTGCTGAATGACCCCGCATTACAAAAAGTAAATTACATTCAAAAAGGCACAGGCGCGCCGGTCATCCTGATCCACGGACTGGCCGCTTCGCTGCACGATTGGGACGAACTGCTGCCCGAGCTGGACGGCCGCGGGTATGCCGCGTATGCGCTGGATCTGCTCGGACATGGCGATAGCGGCAAACCTGAATCACGCGCCTACAAGCTGGATTGGTTGTTCGATCACCTGGCGGGCTGGATCGACTCATTGGTTCTGACCGAACCGCCTATTTTGATCGGACACTCCCTGGGCGGATATTTAACTCTCGAGTACGCACGGCGATTCCCGGCGCGGACCCGCGGCCTGGTCCTGGTCGACCCGTTCTATCACCTGCATCAACTCCCGGCCATGCTGCGCGGCACCTATCGCAACCCCGAGATCAATATGTTGATGGTCGAGCGGACGCCCGAGTGGCTGTTCCGTATGATCGTGGACGCCACCAGCCTTTCGATGGGGCACAGCAGCGGTGGAGGGCACAACCTGCCCAAGCACGTGCGGATGCAGACCGCGTTGGATTACAAGCGCACTGCCCCCGGCACGTACAACCTACCCGGTGAAACGGCGGACATGCGGCCTCACCTGGCGCAGATCCAACATAAGACGTTGGTGATCTGGGGCGAACGCGACAGCACCTTGACGCCGGCTTCTTTTCTGGACTTGGTGGCTGGGCTGCCCAACGCGGTGGGGAAGTCTTTGAGAAGCGGACATGTGCCGCACCAATCCCACGCCGCGGATTTCAATAAACTGGTGATGGAATTTTTGGCGACGTTGGAATGAAATCCATCACCGGACGGCGCTTGCGCCGTCCGGTGTAGGGGCGACCCATTGGGTCGCCCCTACGTTTGGTAAAAATTGCCTAAAGACGGCAAAAATCAGGATATTTTAAGCTTAAAAAATCCAGATAGCCTCTTGAATTGACCGTACGCTTGTGCTACAATCATGCATAACTGTCCCATATGTACGGGGGTTTGAGGCAAGAACTAGCATATGTGGCGGTTACATTTGTTCTAGTTTTGGAGCGATTAGTGCGCTGTCCGTACTGCCAACACGACGATTCGAAGGTGCTTGACACTTCGCATGACAGCCACGGAGGCATCCGGCGCCGACGCGAGTGCTTGAAATGCGGACAACGTTTCAGCAGCTATGAACGACCGATCCTGGCTACTCCTTTACTCGTCAAACAAGATGGCACACGCGAAGAATTCGACCGCGAAAAGCTGGCACGCGGCGTCCGTATCGCGTGCGCGAAACGGCCGGTCTCCGCGGCCGATATCGAGCGCCTGCTGGGCCAGGTAGAGGCACAGTTGCAAAAGATGGGCAAAGCCGAAGTCTCTTCGCGGATCGTCGGGGACCTGACGATCAACGGTTTGAAGAACCTGGACCACATCGCGTATATCCGTTATGCCATTGTTTATCTGGGTCTGGACGACCTGCACGCAATTCGCAAAGAAATAGATCATTTGCTTGAAGGCTAGATTGAGGCAACGTTTGCTCCTTTCATAGGAGTAGAGTCGTTGCCTGTTTTTGTCGCACTTTACAAATGTCATTGCGAGCCTGCGGGAAGCAATCCTCCGGCGCGAGGAGATTGCTTCGGTCGCCCGGTAGGGCTCCCTCGCAATGACATAAAACAATCCGAGGAGAGTGTCGCATGGTAACAAAAGCCACATCCACCAATAAATCCAAGCATGGGCTGCTGCCCACACCACCCATGCCGAAAGGATTACCCAAGGTCGACCTGACGGACAACGCCCGCCAGGTGTTGATCAAGCGCTACGTGCGCCGCGGGGACGACGGCAAACCCGCCGAAACCGTGGAAGATATGTTCTGGCGCGTGGCTTATCATGTGGCCAAAGTGGAGGAGATGTGGAGCGGCGACGTGATCGAACGCGCCAAAGAGTTTTATCATCTGCTGACCAGCAAGCGCTTCTTCCCCAACTCTCCGACGTTCACGGGCGCGGGCACGCCTTTGGGTCAACTGGCGGCTTGTTTCGTACTGCCGATCACCGACGACATGGGGCGCGACAGCGCCGGCATCTTCCAAACTCTCCGGGATGCCGCGCTGATCCAGCAGACCGGCGGCGGGAACGGCTTCTCGTTCTCGCGGCTGCGACCGAAAGGCGCGTTCGTTAAGACCTCGGCCGGGCAGGCCACGGGTCCGGTGGGATTCCTGCGCGTCTACGATCATGCCTTCGGCGAGATCGCTCAAGGAGGCACGCGGCGCGGCGCCAACATGGGCGTCTTGCGCGTGGACCATCCGGATGTTGAAGAGTTCATTACCTGCAAAGTGGACGAGAACCAGATCACCAA
>CAYUUJ010000215.1:0-4863 GCA_964447845.1 uncultured Anaerolineaceae bacterium | reverse complement strand
AAACGCATGGGCCTGGATTACGTGGACATCTTCTATAGTCACCGGCCCGATCCCGACACGCCGTTCGAAGAGACCATGGGCGCGCTGGCGTCCGCCGTCCAGCAGGGCAAAGCCCTCTACGTCGGCATCTCATCCTACACACCCGAACAGACGCGGCAAGCAGCGCGCATCCTGCGCGGGCTGGGCACGCCTTGTCTCATCCATCAACCCTCGTACAGCATGTTCAACCGCTGGGTGGAGGACGGACTGCTCTCGGTGCTGACCGAGGAGGGCATCGGATGCATCGCCTACTCGCCGCTCGCGCAGGGACAGCTGACCGACCGTTACCTGAAGGGTGTTCCCGCTGGAGCGCGCGCCACCAAGACCGACCGCGTCTGGTTGACCCCCGACGATGTGAAGGCGAATCTACCGAAGGTCAAAAAACTGAACGAGCTGGCCTCCAAACGTGGACAGTCCCTGGCGCAGATGGCGCTGGCCTGGGTGCTGCTCAAACCGGCCGTCACCTCGGCATTGATCGGCGCCAGCAGTGTGGCACAGTTGGAGGACAACCTGGCCACGTTAAAAAATTTGAAGTTTAGTGACGAGGAACTGACTGCGATCGAGGATATTCTGAAGACGTAATGTCATTGCCACGTCGTGGCAATGACATGGATCTAGCGATAGAGGCAACCATGGGCATTCTCAAAAAACTTTTCTCCGTCCCCACCTCAACGCAGACAGACTTCTATTATTTTGAGGTCAAATGCAGCCGCTGCGGCGAAGTCATCGAAGGGCGCGTCAACCTGAGCAATGACCTGAGCCCCGAATACGAAGGCGGCCGCAATATCTACTTTGGTCGCAAGGTCCTGATGGGCAGTGGAATCTGCTTCCAGCAAATGGAGGTCGAGTTGAAGTTTAACCCTGCCCGCAAACTGCTGGATCGCCAGGTGAGCGGCGGGGATTTCGTGGAATGACGCGTAGGGGCGACCCAATGGGTCGCCCCTACGGTGAATAATATGCCTCGTTTTACCTCCCCTCCCAACCCTCAAGCTTATAACCAACAAGTCTGGGACCTCGTGCGCCAGATCCCGCGCGGACGCGTCGCCAGCTATGGACAGATCGCGCTCATGCTGCCGCCTCCCTCGGGCGTGGACTTTGAAAGTTACAAAGCCTTCGCTCCGCGCTGGGTGGGCGGCGCGATGGCGGCCTGTCCCGATGACGTGCCGTGGCAGCGGGTCATCAACTCGCAGGGCAAGATCAGCGAACGGCCGGGTGCGGAACGCCAGCGATCCTTGTTGGAAGAAGAGGGGATCGAGTTCGTGAAGGATAAAGTGGATCTAAAGAAATATGGCTGGAAGGGGTTGGATGAAGCCGAGCAGCCGCGGCAGGAGACCCTGCTTTAATCTCCTGTGAAAACATTGCTTGCATAAAAGAGCAGGTGCAGGATCCTGGCGTGAAACACGGTGCGATCCAATTCGCACTTATATAAGGAGAAAGCAATGAGAAAGCTTTTGGAAAACTCAGCCGGACGGGCGATTTCATATCTGGAAGGTCTCGACTCGCGAGCGGTGGCTCCCTCGCCGGAGGCGATCGCCAAACTTTCCGTCCTCGACGAGGCTCTTCCGGATCAGTCCAGCCTGGCTGAGATCACGCTGAAACTATTGGACGAGATCGGCTCACCGGCCACGATGGCCATGGCGGGCCCGCGCTTCTTCGGATATGTGATCGGCGGCTCACTGCCCGTGACCCTGGCGGCCAACTGGCTGGCTGGTGCATGGGATCAGAACTCGGCTTATTTCAAATCAACGCCCTCCACCGCGAAGCTCGAAGAGGTCGCGCTGCACTGGCTGCTGGACCTCTTCCATCTGCCGAACGAGTATGGCGGCGGTTTTGTCACCGGCGCGACGGTCGCGAATTTCACGGCGCTGGCGGCTGCGCGCCACGCGGTGCTCAAGCAGGCCGGCTGGAACGTAGAAGCGGACGGCCTCTTTGGCGCGCCGGAGATCACGGTGATCGTGGGCAACGAGGTCCATCCGTCGCTCACCAAATCGCTGGGGCTGCTCGGCCTCGGACGCAGCAGGGTCGTCAAGGTGCCGGTGGACTCGCAGGGACGCATGCGGGCCGATGCGTTACCGGCCATTGCCGGTCCGACGATCGTATGCGTACAGGCAGGCAATGTGAATACCGGTGCCTTTGATCCGATCGCGGATGTTTGTGAGATCGCGCATAAGGCCGGCGCGTGGGTGCATGTGGATGGGGCATTCGGCTTGTGGGCCATGGCTGTGCCGTCGCTATCGGATCTTGCGAGCGGCATGGTCAACGCGGACTCGTGGGCCACGGATTTCCATAAGTGGCTGAACGTTCCTTATGACAGCGGCCTGGCCCTCGTGCGCGATGCACACGCGCTACAGGCGGCCATGGCCATCACGGCGGAATATCTGCCTACTGCCGGCCCGGTCCGTAATCCATCGGATTTCGTTCCCGAGTTATCAAGACGGGCAAGAGGCGTGGAAGTATGGGCGGCGTTACGATCATTGGGCCGCGAAGGAGTCATTGAGCTGGTCGAGCGCAACTGCCGCCAGGCCAGGCGCTTCGCGGATGGCTTCCGCTCTGCAGGATATCGTGTGCTCAACGACGTGGTTCTCAATCAGGTGTTGGTAGCCTTCGGGGATCCGGAGACGACCACGCAGGTGATCGCAGAGATTCAAGAAGATGGGACTTGTTGGTGCGGCGGCACCGTCTGGCAGGGACAGACCGCCATGCGGATCAGCGTCTCCTCCTGGGCCACCACCGACGAGGATGTGGAACAAAGCCTGGAGGCCATGCTGCGTATTGCCGGGAAACGCTAGTTTTTGGAGGACCGGACCATGGCGCCCAGGAAACAAATTCATGACAGCCCCATAGGCTGGGTGCGAGCCCACGTGGAGAGCTACGTCGAGAGCGATGGCAAAAAGGGTCATCGCTGGCGCGGGGTGCCCACCCTGCTGTTGACGACACGCGGCCGCAAGACCGGCGAGCTGCGTCGCACCGCACTGATCTATGGCCGGGACGGGGATAATTACCTGCTGGTGGCTTCCGATGGCGGCGCAAAGAAGCATCCCGCCTGGTACCTCAACCTCGTCGCTGACCCGGCGGTCGAGATCCAGGTGGGTGCAGACAAATTCAAGGTGCGTGCGCGTACTGCGAGTGCGAAGGAAAAGCCGTACTTGTGGCGCGTGATGACGGAAATCTTTCCAATATATGATAGATACCAGGCAAAAGCCGGGCGGGAGATCCCGTTGATCATTTTAGAGAAGGGAAATAAATGAAAACGCATGGAAAGCAAGAAAGTTCGCTTTACTTCGATCGATGAATATATTGCAACGTTTCCTGAAGCGACACAAAGAAAACTGCAGGAATTACGGGCAGCCATCAGATCCGCCGCTCCTAAAGCCGAGGAAAAAATTGCCTATCATATGCCCACCTTCGCCTTGAAAGGTAATTTGGTCCTGTTTGCCGCTTATAAAAACCATATCGGATTTTATGGATCATCCACTGTGACCAGGCCGTTTAAAAAGGAATTGTCGATTTATGCAGGGGGCAAGGATTCGTTGAGATTCCCGATCGACAAACCGCTGCCGGTGGGATTGATAAGAAAGATCGTTAAACTGAGAGTCACTGAAAATATAAAAAATGCCAAATTAAAGCCGGGCAGGAAAAAGAGTTAACATGAAAATCAACTCCAGCACGTTTTGGATGATCGGCGTCAGCCTGTTTTTCGGCTTGATGTGCGTTGCCCTTGGCACGGCCATCCCGCCGTTGATGGCAATTGGCGGACCGCTGGTCTGCGGCGGCGGAGAGTTCGGTATCGACTCGCAGACCTACTCCTACAAACCCGGCCAGATCGGCGTCACGCGCTCACCCTATTGCATTGATCAGCAAACGAACGATAAGAAAGACGTCACGTTCCCGCTCATCGTGGTTGACACCTTGATATACGGTACGATCATATTCGTCTTGTTGATGCTTGCGGGGAGCAGAATGAAAAGCTCGCCCGCCGCGGCGGGATCGCAAGGCGGCTGGCTTGGGTCATCCAGCAGCGCCCTCTCTCAAAAGAATAGGAGCCAGGGGAGGGGCACGCGAGAGAGACTCGCCGAACTAAAAGAGCTGCGCGCGTCCGATTTGATCACCGAACAGGAATACGAACGAAAGAAAGCCGAGCTCCTGAAAGATCTATAAAAAGAGAAAAAATAATGGAATCAAAGTCCGAGAACGTTTCATTGATCAAGCAAACGAGCGCCTGGCTCCCGCTGACGATGTCGCTGACAGCCCTGACATTGGTTCTGGCTCACGCGGTAGTGTACGGCGTCGTCCACGAAGCGGATGAAGGTACGGCCGCCCATATCTGGCAAATTCTCATGGCTGCCCAATTACCGATCCTGGCTTACTTCATGCTCAAATGGTTGCCCAGGCAACTGAAAGAGTCACTGCAAGTACTCGCATTGCTGGCCGGCACATGGCTCGCCAACTTTGCGGCAGTCTATTGGCTGACCTAAACTGCTGCAGAACCCGGACGGCATGCTGATCACACTATTTCTGGTTCGCAGCGTCCCGTCCGAGTAATCTTGCGAGGCCTTTTGCGATCAGTCTCACAATACCGGCCAGAACACTGCAAACCAGCCAATATCCAAGAAAAGCGATCGCCAGGCTGCCCAAACTTTCCAGAATTTTCAAAAAGCTGGGATTGCGACCAACCATGATCATAAATGCTGGTATACCTCCAATGATCGTGATCACGGCTGCGATCACAGCTCCCACCCTGGCAGCACGCATCGCTTCCTTTATCCAAACCGGTCGCTCTTGCTTAATTTGATCCATTTTCTTGTTCCTCATACAATCTATAAG
>CAYUUJ010000214.1:0-4925 GCA_964447845.1 uncultured Anaerolineaceae bacterium | reverse complement strand
GCGCGGCTCATCTTTGCCGGAGTAGAGTTCTCGCCGCGACTCGTCCGTCAGGCTAAAACTCATCGTGCCGACGGGATGCGGTCCGCCCGGAGTCGCCAAGCGCGGGACCGGCAGCAGGATCGGCAGAGCCGTCGAAACGGCGAGCAGGATCAGGGTCAGGGTTGAGCCGGCCGCAGGCCAGTCCTGCGGGGTCGTTACTTTCAACAAACTGATCGTGGCTAACAAGACCGCCAGAATGTATCCAGGGACCATTTGCCATCGATAGCCTTCGATCACCAGATGGATGAGGGTTGCGAGTAACGCGGCGGCTGGTAGAAGTCGGATCGGGAGCGGACGCGTTTGCGGCCAGACGAGGTAAATGCCGAGCAGCAAAACGATCAGGATCTCAAAAGTTCGCATTTCGTGATTGTAAAGGAATTTGGCGTTGAAATAATCATGAAAAAAAACAGGCCACAAACGCAGCCTGTTTTACTTGTTTGTCATACCCGATCCGTTAAATGGCGACTCCGATCACGGCTACAAAGTGCGCGGCCGCTGCCAGCATCACGAAGATATGCCACACCTCATGAAAACCAAACACACCGGGCTTGAAATTGAAGATCTTCGTAATGTAAACGACCGCGCCAAGGGTGTACATCACACCGCCGATGATCAGCCAGGTCAACACCCAGGCCGGTAAGACCGCCAGCATTTCGTTCACGGCGGCCACGGAAAGCCAGCCCATGATGACATAAATGCCGGCGTTCAACCAACGCGGCGCCCGGATCACGAAGATCTTAACCACGATCCCGATCAAAGCCAGGGACCAGATGATACTTAACATTCCCCATTGCCAGAAGCCCGTGAAGGCGTTGATGCAGAAGGGTGTGTACGTGCCGGCGATCAAAAGATAGATCGCGGAATGGTCGACTTTGCGCAGGATCTCGATCGCTTTATCTTTGGCGCGCACCATGTGATAGGCGGCGCTGGCAGAAAACATCACAACCAAGCTCACTCCATAGATGGTGAGTGAAATGATCTTGGCGGTAGTTCCCCAACCGATGATCAGTAAGGCTGCCAGGCCAACTATCGCAAGTAGAGCGCCGCCCAGGTGAGTCAGCCCATTGACGGGCTCTCGTAATTTATTGAAAAGCAAATTTACCTCGTTGTTTTCATGGATATGACGACCAGCAACGTACCTGATCTTACATCCAGCGTTCGGGCTTCGACCTCGAAACCGGCCTGGATGAAAGGCTGTTTCAGTTTCGATTTGGCAATTTCCAGCGCCTCCGCAGGACTCTCGCCTGTCAGGCGAAACAACCAGGCGAGCAGTCGGTTGGCAGGCCAAGCCACCGGAAGAACGATCAACCTGCCTCCACTCACCAAAACCCTGTTCACTTCAGCCAGCGTGCGCGGGTCAATGATGTAATCCGAGGGAAATGTGGAAACGAGCGTATCGAATGATCCGGAACGAATGGGCAGGTTTTGGGCCAACCCTCGGATCATACGCAGCTCTTTCCGGCCGTTGCGTCGCAATCTTGTCGAGGCCAGACGCCCCATTTGCATTGACTCGTCCAAGCCTACAACGGACAGACTCATATCCTGCCGCAGGCGATACTGCAGATGGCCGGGTCCATGGCCGAGCTCGAGCACCCGCTTCCCCTGCAGGAAAGGGATGACTGCCGAAGTCCACTCATTCCAGCTACCAAACGAAACAGCGCCCGAGACCAGATCGTATGCCCAGGCAAGTCCGTGATAGAGATGGTGGAAAAAGAATCGCAAAAAGCGGGTTATTGAATACATGCTGTCGTATAAACAAAAAAAGGGTGGCGCTTGGCGCCACCCTTGCCTGGATGCGAAAAAACTACGCGCTCGGGGTCTCGCCGCCGGTCTTGCGGGGCTTGCGGACGGCTTCGTAAGCTTCCTTGCCGCGTTCGCGTACGTCATCATATACCTCGGCGCCACGCGTACGAACTTCGCGTGCCAGCTCCTCGGCCCGAGCCCGCGCCTCGGCAGCTGCGGATTCAGCCCGCGATATCACCTCTTCGGCCGAAGCGGAAGCCTTGTCGCGCAACTCGATCGATTTGTCCTTGATCAAGGCGCGTGTTTCCTCGCCGGTTTGCGGTGCGAAAAGCAATGCCACGACTGCGCCCGTCAGGCCGCCGACAATAAAGCCGACTAGAAAAGCGCCAAATTCATCACGGTCAGACATAGTAACCTCCTTGGGGTTGCATGATCAATTATTTTTTCCTGATGCCAATTAATTCTAACATACGACTGACTCCCGCCAGATAGCCATTCAACTTGATGACAGGCCCGACAACGTTCTCTCCTATAAATTCGGCGGTACCGCGCAGGTTGTTGACGGTCTCCGTGGTTGCATTCAGGATCGGGCGAATCTCGTTCTGTACCAGATTGATCAGGCTTGCAACCTGGACGATCAGTACGATCATCGCAACACCGATCAAAAGCGATTCAAGGGCCACCACAATAATGAAGATATCGCGGATCCGGCCAACATCCTCAGCCGCCGTCTCGGGACGCAGCAGGAAATAGATGGCTGTAACCAGAATTGCCAGCACCAAAACCACACCGGCAGCGACGGCTGCGATGATGAGGCGCTGTCTGCGCAGCGCTTCCCGCCGGGCGGAGATTTGTTCCTGGGTCAATGGTGGAGTTGCAGCGACATTTTCACGATTCGGTATGGACATATATTAATTATACTGCGTTTTAGTTTAATTAACTTAACGCTGGGTGCAGGCTGCCGGTTACGAGCAAATAAGTGTGTGTCATTCTGAACGACCGAAGGGAGTGAAGAATCCCAGCGCCTGAGCGTGCACGCTCAGGCGCTGAAAGACCCTTCGCTGGGTTTCGATACGTGGCGCCAGAGCGCCACTACTCAACCACCGGCTCAGGGTGACATGACTCGGCTATCTCATCCCAAGCAGAGACATTTCGTACTCGAGCGTCTCCTTGAGCCCCACTCGCAGCGGGCGCGGGTTATACCCCAACTCGCGGCGTGCCTTGCTGTTATCGCCGATATACGTTACCCCTGCGATGGTGCGCAATCCCTCCGCTGTGTAGGTCTCCGGGAGGGGCAGGAGTTTTTCAAGCGGCGCCACCAGCCTGGAGGAAAAGCCCAACAAGCCGGGTGAGATCTTTCCAGGGGCAGGAATTCGGGTGATTTCCTGTGCGAGATCGAACGCCTTCGTCAGCTCGGAGGGTTCGCCGGCAATGATATAGGTCTCTCCCGGCTTCCCCTTCTGCATAGCCAGTATATGAGCATGTGCGATATCGTCCACATGCGCCCAGCACATGGCCGTCCCACGGGGCAGGACGGGCAGCTTCCTTTGTAAATATTGCAGGATGTTGATCCGCAGGGAGCTGGTGTCACCGGGACCGTAGATCAAGCCCGGCATCACGATCACCAGCGGGAGGCCATTCGCGATCATTTGATCGGCAATCTCATGGGCTACGGCTTTGGTGCGGTCGTACTCGCTCAGGTGCTTCCCGGAAAAATGATAGTTCTCGTCCACCAACGTACCGCCGGTATCCGAATTGACAGCCAGGCTGCTGGTGTAGACGCCTTTGGAGATCCCCAGCTCCTTCATCAACTCCAACACGTTACGCGTGCCCTGGATATTGACGCGTTCACCATCCCGCTTGTCGCGTGTACCGATCTTGTACCAGCCGGCCACGTGAAAGACTCCGTCCACGCCTTTCATTGCAGCCCGCATGGACTCTTTATCGGTCACATCGCCGGGAAATAGCTTAACGCCGAGATCCGCCAGCTCTCTGGCTTTTTCGGGACTTCTTACACTTGCGTGGACTTGATGGCCAGCTGCAACCAATTGACGGGTGAGCGCGTTTCCGACAAACCCCGTTGCTCCAGTGACGAAATATTTCATGACTGCCTCCTGGGAACGCGGAGTATATCATGCCGACTCTTGACTCCGCCCGGAAAGGGTAGTATCCTTTCCAAACCGACCGTTCGGTAGGGAGCGACCATGACCCGAGACAGCATCCTCGACGCCGCCGCGCAGGTTTTCCGCCAGAAGGGCTTCCATGGCGCCTCGATGGCTGATATCGCGGAGGCGGTAAACCTTCAGAAAGCCAGCTTGTACCATCATGTTTCATCGAAGCAGGAGATCCTGCTGGCGCTGCTCGAACGGGCCTTGGACTTGTTGACGGAGTACATTGCCGGAATTGCCGGCCAACCGATCCCAGTCGAAAAAAAATTACGCCAGATGATCCGGGCTTATTTGCAGGCGCTGGCCGAATACCCGGATCTTTCCTCCGTTTTATTATTCGAACACCGCTCGCTTGATAAAAAATCCCATGCCCGTCATGTCCCGCACCGAGACCGGTTCGAGGACCTCTGGCGGGATGTGCTTAATGAAGGGGTGCGAGCGAAACTGTTCGATTGTCCGGATACCGCCCTGGCCGTGCGCGGCTTAATGGGATCCCTTAACTGGACCCTGACCTGGTACCGGCCTGCGGGTCGGATGTCGATCGAGAAGATCGCTGACCAATATGCAGACCTTTTCCTCAACGGCCTCTTGAAAAAGCGATGATCGTTTGTTTCATCCGCTATCGTTTTGTAAACGGATCCTGCGGCGGAAGGCACGGAAAAGAACTGTCTTATTAAGAACCTGTCCGTGGAATTCCGCGTAATCCGTGTAAAAAAGTGGCTTTGACGGACAACCTCGAAGGAGAGTTCGAATGTACGGGTTTGACCCAACTCAAGAACAACAGATGTTGATGGATGCGGTCGCGCGCTACGCGACTTCCGACCTTCGTTCCGCCGCGCAGGCTGCTGAGGTAACTGGAGTATTCCCGCATGAAATCGTGAAGAAGGGTTGGGAATTGGGTTTATTGCAAGGCTCCATCCCGGAATCCTATGGTGGATTTGGAGAGCGATCGGCGGTTACCGGTGTGTTGGCAAT
>CAYUUJ010000213.1:0-4944 GCA_964447845.1 uncultured Anaerolineaceae bacterium | reverse complement strand
GCTGGCGACAATCTCCTTGACCTTGCTGTAATGCTGGCCGTAGCGGTGCTGGTGGCTGATGACCGACTTGACCTTGGCAGCCCGCATGAGCTTGTACATCGCGATCGCCTCGTTGGTGGAGGTGGCAACAGGTTTTTCGAAGGCGATCAGTTTGGCGCCTGATTCCACGCCGGCCTTGATGAGGGGTAAGCGCAAGTCGGGAAGGGTGCAAAAGATGAAGACATCCGGTTTGGTGTCTTTCAACATCTGGACGCCATCCACGTTCCCGTACTCGACTCCAAATTGTCCTTTGGCCGCCTCCAGACGGGGTTGGTCGATATCGCAAAAGCCGACCAGCTTGAAGCGCGGATTCCCCGCTACCGCTTCGGCGTGGTGCGTGCCGCGCTTCCCCATGCCGGCCACTGCGACGGTGTAGATCTTGTCCGCACTCATCATGGGCTACTTATTCTTCGGCCAGTCACGCAAAACCTGGACGGAATATTCCACTTCTTCGTTGGTTAATTCAGGGAAGATCGGCATCGAAATACAACAAGCCGCGTTCCTTTCCGCATTGGTGAGCGGACCGACCAGTCGGGCATCTTTGCCCCAGGGATATCCATCCTGTTGATGGATGGCGATGGAATAGTGAGTCTTGGCGTCTACACCGTTCTTGACCAGGTAATCCAGTAATTTGTCCCGGTCGGCGGGATTCTTGACGTGGATCACGTAGAGGTGGAAGACGTGCCGGTAACCTGGACGGACGGTGGGCAGGTCTATGAACTCGCAGGTCGTGAGGCCTTCGGTATACCGGTCCGCGATCTCGATCCGCCGGTCGCTCCATGCTTTGATGTGTTTGAGTTTTGCGCTCAATACGCCGGCATGGATGTCGTCCAGGCGGCTATTAAACCCGTAACTGTGATGGTCGCGTTGTGCCGAGCCATGGTTGCGTAATTTACGGACGGTATCATTAATGTCCTGACGGTCGGTCCAGATCGCGCCGCCGTCCCCAAAAGTCCCCAGGTTCTTCTGGATGATAAAGCTGGTACAGACCGCATCCGCAAGCTGGCCCTGTTTGAAACTGCCGCCGTCGGCGTCGATCGCCTGCGCATTGTCTTCGATCACGAAAAGGTTGAATTCATCGGCGATCTTGCGGATCTCGTCCATCGGAGCGCATTGACCGTATAGATGCACGGGCACGATCGCTTTGGTTTTCTTGGTGATCGCCTTGCGGATGGCTTGGGGGTCAATACACTGGGTTTGCGGATCGCAATCCACCAGAACCGCGGTACAACCTGCGATCCAGATCGCTTCTGCAGTTGCAAAAAAAGTATTGGCATTGGTGATCAGTTCATCGCCCTGGCCGAGACCGAGCGCCATGAAGGTCAGCCATAACGCGTCGGTGCCATTGCCGACCCCGATCGCATATTTCGCGCCCGCATAATCGGCCAGCTCCTGCTCGAACTTTTTCAACATCGGGCCTTGCACGTACTGGCCGCTCAGGATGACTTCCTGCATCTTGGCGTCTATCTCGCCCTTGATGCTTTCGTATTGTCGTTGATGAGCATAAAATGGGGCTTTCATTCCTGCTTCTCCTTCAAAAAATAAATTCATTTCGAAACAAACCGCGGAAATGCACGGTATTGGGCGGTGAAAGTTAATTCTTTAAATCATATGTGGTTGGGAATAAAATGCTATTACCCAAATGGGTAATATCCTTTTGGGTGAGGGCATGAGCTTGTCAGACCAATCAATCAGATTAATACCCTTAAAACCATTGACATATCTCTCAAGCATAGTAGAATACCGCGCAATATGTTCGCAACTTCTGATTGTGTCCTCATGGAGGCCAAAGCCAAGCGCCAGCCCACGTCCGGGACAACAGGTTTCGGATTTGTGGGCGTGATTCAGTTAAGCGGGAGTTCGTGAACGAGCATGCCTGACATGCTACTTGTCTGCAACCAAACGCGTCCCGCATTTTGCAGGACGCGTTTTTCTTTTATTAAGGAGAGATCATCGTGATCGAAATACTGGATACAACTCTGCGCGAAGGTGAGCAAACGCCTTACGTCAATTTTTCCATCGATGAAAAACTGGATATCGCCCGCATGCTCGATAAGGTGGGGGTGGACATGATCGAAGCGGGCGATCCGAGCGTTGCGCCGAGTGTGGCTTCGGCGGTGGAGAAAATTGCCGCGTTGGGTTTGAATGCCGAAATCGTGGCACACTCGATTGCCTCGCGGGCCAGCATCGACAGAGCCAAAGCCTGCGGCGCGGATCGTGTCGCCATTTTTTATGCGACTTCCAAAATCCACCTGGATGCCAAGCTTCATAAAACGCCCGAGCAGGCGATCACCATCATCGGCGAACATGTTGCGTATGCGCGCAGTCTGGGGTTGAAAGTGCGCTATACACCCGAAGACGCCACGCGCACTGAATTTGAATTTCTTGTGCTGGCATGCAATGCAGCCCTCGAAGCCGGCGCCGACCGGATCAGTTATGCCGATACGTTGGGCATCATGCAACCGCACAATATGTATGCACAAGTTTGTGCGTTGCGCGAGCGGCTTCACCCTTGCAAAATTGACCTGCATTGTCACAACGACTACGGGCTGGCGCTGGCCAATGCCATGGCGGGGGTGCGCGCCGGGGCAGATTGTGTGCATACCACGGTCAATGGCCTGGGTGAACGGACCGGCATTCCGGATCTGGCTGAAACCATCCTGGCGTTCCACAACCTGGAGGAGATGGAAAAATTCAATATCCAGCCTCTGATGGACATCTCCGGTTATATCGAAAAGGTGTCCGGCTTCTTCCTGGCTCCGAATAAACCCATCACCGGGCAGAATGCATTCAGCCATAAGAGCGGGGTGCATACCAACGGCATTCTCAAAGACTCGCGCACTTATGAACCTTTCGACCCGGGTTTGCTTGGTCGCGAACGCAAGATCGTCATCGATAAATACACTGGAAAGAGCGCTGTGGCCAGCCGGCTGGACGAGTACGGTATCGAGGTCAGCCCTTCGGAACTGGATGTGATCGTGGCGCGCATCAAAAACCTGGGAGATAACCGCAAACAGATCTTCGATACGGACATCATCGAGATCGCGGAACACGTCACCGGGCGCGAGATCGACGTGATCCCACATGATATCAGCGCCATGGTCATGTTGGAAGTGGAATCGCATGTTTACACGTCCTCGGTGGTACGCCGTCTGCGCGGCTTCAAGAACGTGAGTAATGTTTACGAGATCACCGGCGATTATGACATCAACGCCTTTGTGAACGTGGAGAATGTGATGGCGCTTAATAACCTGATCGAAGAGATCCGGACGGTGGTGGGTGTCAAACGGACGGACACTCGCATGGTCTTGAAAAAATATGCCGGCAATGGAAAATGATGAATGCAAAATGATAAATGCAAAATCATGAATGAAAAATGAAATTCATCATTCATCATTCATCATTCATCATTCCGCATTCTGCACTTATGACAAGGAGTAGCTATGGGTACATTGATCGAAGAAATATTCTCGCGTAAAGCCGGTCGGCCTGTGCGGGCGGGAGAGATCGTTCTGCTGGATGTGGACTACATCATGAGTCACGATAACACCACACCGCTGGCCATCAAAGCTTTCCGGGATATCGGCAAGCCGATCATGGATAAGAACAAGATCGTGATCCATTTTGATCACGCCTATCCCGCGCCCAACCTGATGGCCGCTGAGGCGCAGAAAAAGATCGTGGACTTTATGAAGGAACAGGCGATCACCCAGTTCTATCATCAGGGCATCTGTCACCAGGTGTTGATCGAGGAGGGTTACATTCAACCAGGGCGGGTCATCATCGGCGGCGATTCGCACAGCAATACGTATGGCGCGTTCGGCGCATTCGGTACGGGTCTCGGTTCCACGGAGATCGGTGTGGCCTGGATCACTGGGAACGCCTGGTTTCGGACACCGGAGACCATATTGATCAACATCACCGGACAAGCCCGGCGCGGCGTTTTTGCAAAGGATGTAATGCTTTACATAGCAGGTTTGATGGGCATGGACGGCGCGACCTATAAATCCGTGGAGTTTACCGGGGATTATATTGACGGGCTGCCGATGCACGAGCGCATCATTTTCCCCAACATGTCCACCGAGATCGGAGCCAAATGCGGCTTCATCGCTCCGGATGAAACCACGGTCCAATTCCTTGAGACCGAAACGAAAGCTCGCGGGCCGTTTCTGATGGTCAAAGCCGTCAACCCGCACTATGAAAAAGTAGTCGAGATCGACGCAACCGCGATTGGTCCGCAAGTAGCCTGTCATCCGGATGTGGAGCATGTGCAACCGCTCGAAGCGGTGGCTGGTTTGCCGATCGATGAGGTCTTTATCGGCACCTGCACCAACGGTCGTTATGAAGACCTGGAGATCGCGGCCAGGATCCTCAAGGGTCGTAAAGTCCATGCATTCACACGGACGATCGTCACACCTGCCAGCGTGCAGATCTATGACAAAGCCATGAAAAACGGGTTGATCCAGATCTTTCATGACGCCGGCGTTACGATCGGCGTGGTCGGCTGCGGCGCATGCATCGGCCGTCACGGCGGTCTGCTTGGCCCGGGCGAACGCGCCTTCACCACCATGAACCGGAACTTCATCGGGCGCATGGGCAGCCCGGAGGCTGAGATCTATCTCGGCAGTCCCGCCGCCGCTGCTGCGACCGCCATCACTGGAAAGATCACAGACCCACGCGCCTATCTAGAATGAAATTCTAAACACAAAGGTCACTAAGGAACACAAAGGCTCCGAATTTTTTTCTTCGTGAACTTCGTGGATTATTTGGAGAATCGATATGGGAAAAGTATGGAAATTTGACGACAACCTGAATACCGACGAGATCATTCCTGCTCGCTACAACATCACCATCATCCCGCAGGAGCTTGCGAAGAACGTCTTTTGCGAGATCAAGCCGGATTAT
>CAYUUJ010000212.1:0-4961 GCA_964447845.1 uncultured Anaerolineaceae bacterium | reverse complement strand
CGTGCTGCAGGCAGCCCGGGCGAACCCGGATGTGATCGCGGCTGCCCGGCGTATTCAAACCGGCGGCTTGATGAGCAACCGCGAAGGCGCTTTTCCCATCCGCATTATCGGCATCGAACCGGAAGTGGAAGCGCCCGTCAGCCTGATCGCTGAAAATATCACCGACGGACGCTGGTTGACCGCCGACGACGAGGATATGATCCTGATCGGGCGCGGTCTGGCGGATGTGATGGGCGTGCAAGTTGGTGACCGCATCACCATGGTCGGCAGCGACGCTCACAAGCAGAACCGTCAGCGCACCATGACCGTGATCGGCATCTACGACATCGGCATGCCATCCATCGAAAAACAAACGGTTTACATCTCGCTGGCGGAGGCACAGGCGCTGTTCGATCTGCGCGGTCAATCAACCGAAGTACAGATCACACTGAAGGATATCGGCCAGGAAGCGCGGGTGGTGGACGCTCTTATACCCGCCATGCCCGGCTACGAGGTAGAGTCGTGGGATAAGAATTATCCCGAGATCGCCACCGCACTCACCTCCAAGAACTTCGTGATGGACATCTTCAGCGTCGTTATCGAAGTCATCGCCGGTATTGGCGTGCTCAACCTGCTGCTGATGGCCGTCTTCGAGCGCACTCGCGAGATCGGTCTGCTGGGCGCCATGGGCCTCAAACCGCGGCAGATCGCCACTTTGTTCATCCTGGAGGGCACCCTGATCGGTGTGGTCGGCGTGGCCGCAGGCGTGGTGCTCGGCATTGCCTTCAATGCCAGCTTCGCACAAATTGGCATGGACTATAGCTCGTTCGCCGGCACCGCAGAATTCATGGCTTTGATCAACGGGCGCGTATATCCCTCCCTGGGGATCAGCAAACTCTTTAGCCGCGCGCTGACTGTTCTGATCATCACCACGCTGGCCGCCTGGATCCCGGCGCGCGAGGCTTCCCGCCGCGAACCTGCGCAGGCGTTACATTATGTTTAATCGGTATTCTCGCTACGTGGCCCCAATGCGCCACTACTTGACCACCGGTGTGTGGTAATCATGAATCAACTCTTCAAAATGGCCTTTCGCGACCTCGGCCGCAACAAACGGCGCTCCATCCTTTCCGCCCTTGCAGTCGCAATGGGCGCCGCCCTGCTGATCTTCATGGCAGCCACGATACGCGGCGAGATGGGCGGCGCATTGGATAACAGCATTCGTTTGCAAACGGGGCATTTACAGCTACGCGCCGCATCCTATGACGAATCAAACGACAACCTGGCCTGGGAGGACCTGATCGAGGATCCAGACCGGGTGATCGAGCAGCTCAAGACGCTACCCCAGGTGGTGGCTGCCACCCCGCGGCTCATCGCCAGCGGCATCCTCAGCCTGGGCGATCAATCGAAAGGCATGCGAGTCATCGGGATCGATCCGACAGCAGAGCCAAACCAGGTCTTTCGTCAAGGCGTGATCGCCGGGGACTTTCTCACGGCCGATGACCGCGCAGGCATCCTGATCGGCAAACCACTGGCCGATAAGTTCGGATTGAGCGCCGGCGATCAGGTCAACCTGCTGGTGAATACTTCCGACGGCGGCGTGGAAGAGCAATCGTTCACGATTCGCGGCATCTACTCAACCAATACGCCGGCCTACGACGAAAATACCGTTTTCATGCCGCTCGCCAAAGCGCAAGCCTTTACACGCACCGAGAATCACGCCAGCCTGATCTTCGTCCTGTTGCAAAACCCGGACCAGGCTGAGCCGGTGGCCGCTGCGCTGGCAGCCTCGAATTTTCAGATCAAGACCTGGCAACAGCTGAACGAGCTGACCACGCAACTCGAAGACTACGCCAATGCATTCATGTATGTGTTCTATCTCATCATCCTCGGCATCACCGCCACCGTGGTGACGAACACACTGGTCATGGCGGTTTACGAACGGACGCGTGAGATCGGGATTCTCTCCGCCATCGGTATGAAAGGCTGCCGCATCATGTCTCAGTTCCTGACCGAGGCGGCCCTGCTTGCCACCGGGGGCGTGATCGGCGGACTGATCCTGGGCGGCGCCATCATCGCCTTCTTCGCCAGGGTGGGCTTCTCAATCCCGTCCACCTCAGCCTATACCGGCATCCTGTTGGGAGACAGGATCTATCCTGATCTCACAGCCTCGGATGCGATCGGTCTCACAATCGCTGCATATGTCATCACACTTGTCGCTTCGCTGTATCCTGCCTTGCTGGCCGCACGCATGGAGCCGGTCGAAGCCTTGCATGCACAATAATCTGCTCTTGCCGACGTTGCCGGTGCTGTAGCGAAACAATAGGAGTTCAAATGGAAGTCACCAAGGTCATCAATGCCACACGCGATTTTAAGATCGGTGAGGTGGAAACCCACGCCTTGCGCGGCGTAAATTTGGAGATCAAAAACGGCGAGTTTACCGCGCTGGTCGGACCTTCAGGGTCGGGTAAGACCACGCTCTTACAGTTGATCGGTCTGTTGGACCAGCCGACGAGTGGAAATGTATTCATCAATGGCAGGGATGCAACCCAACTCAATCGGGACCAGCGGGCAGATCTGCGAAAGGGAACCATTGGCTTCGTCTTCCAGTTCTTCGCCCTGATCCCCACTTTGACGGCGTATGAGAACGTCGAGTTGCCGCTGCTGTTGAATGGCATTAAAGCTGCCGAACGCGAGGCGCGTGTAAAGGAGATGCTCGAAGCCGTCGGCCTCACCGACCGCGACCAGCACCGCCCCGATCAGCTGAGCGGCGGACAGCAGCAGCGCGTGGCTGTGGCGCGTGCGCTCTCGATCCGTCCCTCACTTGTGCTGGCCGATGAGCCGACAGCCAATCTCGATTCCGAGAACGGTAAACAGGTGATGGAGATCATGCAGAAATTGAACAAGGAAACAGGCGTGACATTCGTTTTTGCCACCCATGATCTGCGCGTGATCAACTACGCCAAACGCATCGTCACCCTGGAAGACGGGCTGATCGTCGAAAATAACGGCAGGAATGGAAAATCAACGAAAGCATAGGTATTTGGAATGAAAAAAGCATACTTCATCATATGGATCCTCTCTGCGCTTGCCCTGGCCTCTTGCAGTCAGCGCGCGACGCAAATTCCACTCCCGACCGTCATTCTTGATCCGTCCTCTTCATCGAGTGGAGGCTCGGGCACGACCGTGTCGGCCTCAGGGCAGGTCGTTCCGATAAATAAAGTCAACTTAAGCTTTCCTTTAATAGGAACCGTTAAGACCATCGAGGTAGAGATCGGCGATACCGTCAATGCCGGCGATGCGCTCGTCGCACTCGATACTGCGATTCTTGAAGCAAAAGTGGCCGAGGCGGAAGCAAATGTCGCCGTGGCAGAAACTCAGGTCCGGTATCTCAGGCGCGTCGGACCGGGAGATGAGCAACTGAAGGCAGCTGAGGCGGAGGTGGAGCGCGCCATGGCAGGTGTAGAGCAGGCCAAAGCCATTCTCGAACAAGCGGTCTTGAAGGCTCCTATCAGTGGAACAGTTGTTGCGGTGGAACTTGCACCGGGTGAGACAGTGATCCCTGGTCAGGTCGTTATTATCATTGGAGATTTGACAAACATGCGCATTGAGACCACCGACCTCAGTGAGCAGGATGTGCCGGCAGTTCAGATAGGTCAGACGGCCGCTGTTTTTATCGATGCACTGAACCAGGAATTTAGTGGTGAGGTCGTGGACATCAGCCACTCCTCCGAAACCATCGGCGGGGACGTGGTGTATAAGGTAACGGTCGAGCTGAATGAACAACCGGATGGCCTGCGCTGGGGCATGAGCGCCGAAGTGAAAATCCAGCCGGAGCCATAGGGATGAACCGTTCTCCTCATATTCTCCTGCTCCTGCCGATTTTGTTCGCAGCAGGTTGTGGGACTGCCCTCACCGCTGTGCCTGTCCCGGTTAAGGAAACAGAGCAGGACGTGGTGATACCCCACAATAGCCTGGTCGCCTCAGCGGTGGTCGTCCCGGCGCAGAAATCACAGCTTAGCTTCGTTATTTCCGGAACGGTCAGAGAATTGGCTGTCAAAGAGGGCGATCTGGTGGATGCCGGGCGGTCATTGATCACCCTGGAAGCGCCTGCGCTGGAATATGCCGTCTTGCAGGCCGAAGCGCACCTGCGCGCCGCGGAATTTGAATATCAATATTGGGTTCCACCTCGTTTAGATCGTCCGCCCGAACGCCGTCAGTTAGCCGAGCAGGAGCTTGTGAAAGTGCAGAAGGCTTTAGACACTGCGCGCGCCGAGTTCACACAAGCATCGCTGGCGGCTCCGTTCGATGGAACGATAACATCTATCGAGATCTCTGCAGGTGAGTTGGTTCAACCCGGCCAGGCGGTGATAACACTTGCCAGCCTTGACCATCTGCGGATCGAAACCACCGATTTAAGCGAACGGGATTTATTAGAGGTTCAGACTGGTCAGTCAGCAAGCATCCTGATCGAAGCGTTGAAGGAAGAATTTCCCGGCAAAGTCGTTGGCATCTCGCCAATCGCAGGCACGCTCGGTGGCGATGTGGTTTATACGGTAATACTGGAATTCGATACACAGCCCCCGGATGTGTTATGGGGAATGAGCGCTGAAGTTCATTTCCAAATGAAGTAGAGAGAATCAATTTTTCGATTCCCCGCTGACGCGGGGATTTTTAGCATCGCCTGATATACATCCGCCTGACAAGTGTATACTTGGCCTCAACGTGCAATATTCCCCTGGCTTATCGTTAATTGCAATTAAAGGTGAAAGCACATGACCAAGATCACCGTTATCGGCGCGGGCAGTGCTCAATTCGGCGAGAACACTCTGGCTGCCATCCTGCGCTCTGAAAAATTACACGGCTCCACGTTAGCACTGGTGGACAGAAACCCTGTCAGCCTGGATATCGTCCATCGGCTGGCGACCAGGTTGAATACCGAGTGGGAGTCGGAGGTCGTTATCCAGGCTCATACCCATCACAAA
>CAYUUJ010000211.1:0-4989 GCA_964447845.1 uncultured Anaerolineaceae bacterium | reverse complement strand
GTCATTGATTGTAATGGATATCGGCGCCGGATAAAATAAGTACATCCGCTAATCTGCGCGAATTCTCGCGAATTTTACAAACCAATTCGTGAAGATTAGCGAAAATTCGCGGACAATAAGTCTCACCAGAAAAAAGCACACTGACTTTCGCAAAAGATCTGATACATAAAAACCTCCCGCAATTATGCGGGAGGTTTTGTATCTAGGCCGTTTCCTGATTTCGACGATATTGTCTGAGGAATTTCCAACCGACCATCTGGCCGCGCTCCTCGTCCCACAGGCGCAGGCGCAGGGATTTGAGGCTGAACCAGAACGTCATGGGTTTCACGTGGAAAATGGAATTTTCCTCGTGGCACTCGGGTAATTTGTAATTGGGGATCTTGGGGCTGAGATGATGGATGTGATGGAATCCGATGTTGCCCGTGAACCATTGCAGGACGGCGGGCAGTTTATAGAAGGAACTGCCGTCCAGGCCCGCCTTTGCAAATTGCCATTCATCCTGCCGCTCCCAGTAGGTGGGGTCGAAGTTATGCTGTACATAGAACAACCAGATTCCCACGGAGGTGGACAGCATCAGGACCGGCAGTTGCACCAGCACATAGGTCTGCCAGCCGACCAGCCAGCTCATCAAACCGAACAACGCGGCCAGGGCAATATTCGTCCACCAGACACTGGCGCGTTCGCGTCGGCCGTCAGAAGGAAGGGTGATGCGTTGTGTGATAACAAAGACCAGAAGCGGGCCAATCCCGAACAGCGCCAGCGGATTACGCATCATTCGGTAGCCGATTTTCTTCCACCACGGTGCTGCCAGATATTCCTCGACCGTCATGGTGTAAATATCGCCCTTCCCGCGGTGATCGAGATCCCCTGCGGTGGCGTGATGGACGGCGTGGTCATGCCGCCAGCGAAAGTACGGGGTAAAGTTGAGGATGCCGGTAATGACACCCAGCACATCATTGGCTTTCCGGGATTTAAAGAACGAGCCGTGGCCGCAATCGTGGAAGATGATGAAGGTACGCATCATGAACCCGGCGGTTGGGAACGCCAGCAGCAGGGTCAGCCAGTAGGAGATCTCCACGCTACGGATCATCAGGTACCACAGGGCCACGAAAGGCACGAACGTGTTGATCACCTGCCACAGGCTGCGGCTCAGGTCGGGGCGGGCATAGCGTGCCACCACCTCCTGCCAGCGAGGTTTGACGGTCTCATTCGGTTGATTTAGAGCAGTATTCATCTTTTTATATGTTCCAATCTGAATTTGATTTTACCCTTAAAGGGAGAGTTCACATATTAGAATTCCCTTACGGTTCATTTTGTCGATGCATGCCGCCCCGGTCGAGGCCGTCCGTCCGACGTAGCGGGGTTTTTCAGGTGTAATCGGCGGACATGCTATACTTGCTTCGAAATATCGGCTGGACTCCCGAAAGGAAAATAGGTATGGCTCGCAATACTGAAGAATACATCCCCGCACTGAGATTCAGGGCGCTGACCCCTTTCTACGACCTGGTCCAGCGCTTGTTCGTGCGGGATGTGGTTTATAAACAGCGCTTGATCGAACAGGCGCGCATCCAGCCCGGCCAGCAGGTTCTGGATCTGGGTTGCGGGACCGGCACGCTGGCCATCATGGTCAAGCAAGCGGAGCCAAAAGCGGAAGTCACCGGCCTGGACGCCGACCCTCAGATGCTGGGCGTGGCGCGCACCAAGGCCGCGGACCTGGCCGCGGCCGTCAAGTTCGATCAAGGCATGGCCACAGTCCTGCCCTACCCGGACGCGTCTTTCGATCGCGTGCTCTCCAGCTTGATGATCCATCACCTAAAGACACCGGATAAAGAGATTGCGGCGCGCGAGCTTTACAGGGTTCTGAAATCCGGAGGCCAATTGCATGTGGTAGACTTCGGCAAACCTCAAACTTTCTACGGAAAATTGCTCAAGCCGTTCCTGCATGAGTTTGAAGAGGTCAACGACAATGTGGATGGACGTCTGTCCGCCATCTTCGAATCTGCCGGTTTCAGAGTCCGTGAGTTTGGCAATTATTCGACTTTTTTCGGCGAGCTGACATTTTATTATGGTGAAAAGCCCTAGAGAGTGTTTCTTAAGTCAAGTGCCACCACAGATGAACGCAGATAAAAAAAAGGATTTTCAGGCGACCTGAACGGGATTTTCATCAAACCATCTGGATTTATCTGTGTTTATCTGCGGTTAAGAACAACTTGCATAACACTCTTATAGGCATAAGGAGCGATTAATAGCATGGCCAGACTCGAAGCAAGCGTTCTGATCAACAAACCCGTCGAGGATATTTTCGCATTCCTGAGTGTGGCTGAGAATCATGCCCGGTTTATTCCCGGCATGCTGGAATTCAAGCAGACTTCGTCCGGGCCGCTCGGTCAGGTGGGCGCCACCGCGCGCGGCGTGCGCAGCGATCTGGGAAAAAAGACCGAGGTGCTGTACGAAATTACGGAAGTGGAGCGGAACACAAAACTGGGAATGAAAGGCGCCATGGGCCCGATCCTGTTCAAGGATGGGTATGAGCTGCAGCCGAGCGGCGCCGGCACGCAGGTTAACTTCTGGCTCGAACTGACCCTGACCGGCCTGGCAAAACTCGCGGGGCCGTTTATTTTTCTGATCGGCAGGACGCACGCCGGCGAGACGGTCGAAAAATTGAAAAAAACGCTCGAGGCGGGCGATTAGATCAGAGCTCGGATCGTTGGGGATTCGAGGAAGCAAGCACACGCATGGCCGTTGATCTCTTTCAACCTTTTACAAATCCCATCACGGGAGAGACCTTCCGCTGCATTTCGTCCAGCGAAGAGGCATATATCACCGAGTGGATCGTACAACCAGGAGGCTTCGTTCCTTTCGAGCACATCCATCTCTCGCAGGATGAGATCTTCCATGTGCAGCAGGGCGAGATCCGGGTAATGATCAACGGCCGCGAACAGATCGGCACAGCCGGAGAGACACTGACCATGCCGTGCGGCGCCCGGCAAACCGCCTACAACAACAAACCGGAAGTCCTGCGTTGCATATTGGAATACAGGCCGGGGCTGGATTCGTATAAAGTATTCCAATGCTTCGGCGGCCTGACCCATGACGGCGATATCGATCGCCGCGGCATCGCCAACCCGCCCAAGATGCTGTACTTTTTGAGGCGTATGAACGCTAGGGCGGTGGCCAGGCCATCCTTTCTGCCGGGTCCGTTGTTCAGCGTTCTGATGAACGCCTGCTTTATGGCAGGTTCACTGGCGGGTTGGGACCGACTTTACAGAAAATATACAGGCTGAGTGAACCTTCCATTTTCAGACAATTAAGATGTATAATTTGTATTATTCTTCACAAACAGAGCGAGGAGAAAGCGTATGAGCATCAATTTCCGCATGTGGCTGACAGCCCTGCAGAAGCCCGTCAAGATGAAGGAAAAGAAGGAATGGGACGCCCTGGATCTCGTTTCGAAGTGGCTGATCGCCACGCGCGGCACCGTCACCCAACTCACCCTGTATGCCGGCGTGATCGCGGGTCTGCTCTCCTGGCGCGACGGCCATTTTGACTGGCTCCCCTGGCTGGTGATCACCATCGGTTTGTTCCTGGCCCACTCCACCGAGAACCTGCTCAACGACTATATCGACTACACACGCGGCATCGACGAAGACAATTACTACCGCTCCCAGTATGGCGTGCACCCGCTGGTACACAAGTTCTGGACGAAGCAGGACTGGCTGCGCTGGTTCCTGACGGGCGGCATCCTGGCCACGCTGGCCGGCGCTTTCATATTTTTCTACACTTCCTTCTCCCCCGTCGTGATCGGCCTGAGCGCCATCGGCGCTTTCATGATCCTCTTCTATGCCTACCCTTTGAAATACTGGGGCCTGGGCGAGATCGTGATATTCATCCTGTGGGGTGTCATGATCATCCCCGGCATCTATACCATTCTGGCTGGAGAGATCACTCCTAATTTTGGGAACGTGGTGCTGACCAGCCTGGCTTTCGGCCTGGGGTTCGGCAGTTTCAACTGGGGCAAGCATATCGACAAGCTCAATGCCGATAAGAGCAAGGGCGTCGGCACGCTCCCCGTCCGGCTGGGTGATAAAGCCGCGCGTTATGTCAATATCGCCACCCTCAGCCTGGCGTATGTGATCGTGCTCTACCTGGTATTCGTGGCGCGCTTTTATACGCCCGCCGTACTGATCGTCTTCCTGGCCGGCGGCCGTCTGTGGAACGTGATCAAACTGCTCACCAAGCCGCGTCCAAACGAGGCGCCGCCCGGATTTCAACTCTGGCCGCGCTGGTTCTCCACGCCCTTGTTAAAACACATGCGTTTGTTCGGCGGACTATACATCCTCGGCCTGCTGGCAGACACATTCCTGCGTGTGACCATGCCGGACTTCTGGCACTAGAAAGACAAGCTTATGAAAATCGCCATCACCGGCGGCACCGGTTTCATCGGAAAGCACCTGGCACGTGACCTGGCCCAACGCGGTCATGAGGTGATCGTGATCGCGCGCGGCCGGTACACACGCGGCACACAAATCGCCGCGCCTGCAAACGTCACTTTTGTTTCTGCGGATGTCGTCAACGACACACACGCGCTGGTCAAGGCGTTTGCGGGTTGTGAGGCTGTGGCACACTGCGCCGGGACCAGCACCGAGGACGATCTTCAAACTTTTCAGCGACTGCACGTGGACGGGGCACGACATGTCGTGGATGCCGCCCGGCAGGCCGGCGTCAAAAAACTGGTGCTGGTGAGTTTCCTGCGCGTGCGGCCGGACGTCAACTCCACGTATCACAAGACCAAATGGCAAGGCGAGCAGATCGTGCGCGAGTCCGGGCTGAATTACACGATCATCAAAGCCGGGCTGGTCTATGGCCTGGGCGATCATCTTTTGCATAACGTGGGCAACCTGCTCAAAAAGCTGCCGGTCTTTGCGACCGTGGGCTTGCGCGAAAAGACCGTCCGCTTGATCGCGGTCGAGGACCTGGTGACCGTCATCC